>DNBZ01000183.1 GCA_003484585.1 Bacteroidota bacterium
CTCTGTTGCGATAGTCTGCATCTAGAAATGCAAAGGTGATTATGCCATCAGTTCCTATGACATATGTAGCACCTAGGGGCAGTTCACCCTTGTCATTACCATTGTATCCGCTTAGTCCAAAGCCCTTTTCGTAGTAGGTTTTTACTTCTTCTGTGAGTTGAAAAACGACACCGTACTCTCTCCCTATAGTGTTATCTATATCTGAAAGAACTTGAAAGGCGAGTTCGTTTTTTTCGGCTGTAGACATACTCTTATCTGGAGACTCAGGAGTAAGGGCAAGTAGTTGTGCTCCTCCAGCTTCAAACTGAGGTAACATGTCTTGCATTGCAATAAGCGTAAGGTTGCAATATGGGCACCATCCACCTCTGTACCACATCAGAATCACTGGACCTTTTTTTAGTTCCTTGTAAAGAGTTACTTTATTTCCGGTAGCATTGGTAAGTGTAAAATTAGGAGCCTTGTCACCCACTTGTAGAGCATTCTCAGTAATTTTGGCGTCTATCACCGCTTGTATACCCTCCGCATACACTCTCTTCTTGGTAGAGTCTGCCTTGGCGTTAAATCCTTCTTTCTTCTCATTAAGTATGTCTTGCAAAGTGGTGGTATCGTCCTTAGTTTCTGTGATAGTTTCAGTTTCTTCACTTTCAGTAGGAGCAGAGCTACACGCTGCTAGTGTAAAAAGCGATAGGATAATTAATGTGTTTTTCATTGCTACAAAGATATACGAAGTGGAACTTAAGGCTTACAAGGATTTTCAAAAGTACGACTAACTGTAGGTTTATTTACGCTGTGCTAGTGTGTCACTATACTAGCATTTATAGATACTGAAAATATTGAGAGAGTCAATCGTTTGCTCCAGTGTCATCCCATTTTTTAGAGCTACTTTTTCTGAAGCTATGTTGTCTACGTGTACTTGAGAAATTAAGGAGTCGGCCAGGTTGTTTGTGAAAGCATAGTTTTTACACTTTGCTGCGGCTTCTGATGCATATCCTTTGCCCCAAAACTGAGGCAGTATCGCATAGCCTATTTCTAGTCGTTCTGTGTCTTGTACCGTTTGTATTAGTAGACCACATTGCCCTACGAGTTGGTTTGTTGCTTTGTCTATCAATACATTCATACCGCCTAGATTATTCTCTTGTCTGTGAAAAGACTTATCAAACCACTTTTGGCATAGCTCACGCGGAGATAGTTCAGGGTCCATTTCTAAAAATAGGGCAACGTCATTTGCCTCAAATAAAGGAACCCACGCCTCGAAATCATCGGCTGTTAAAAGCCTAAATTTTAGTCTTTCGGTTTCTTGATCTGTAAGTAGGTAGTTCACTTTATTTTTCTATTTGGTATACAAAGGTATCTTGTGCAGTATCTAGAGCAATGGAAAGCAACGAAATTTGAAATAAGCACACAGCCTTATTCCTTTTTCCGTGTCTAAGGAATAAATGGCGTGGGTCAGTAGCACTTCACTTCCGTAAAACTACTACAACCTAATCTGCAAGATGTCGCCTAAACTCGGAATATAAGATCTCCCGATTTTACCAATATTGGTTTATTGAATGCTAATCAAATCGTTTATGCAATTAGCATCCAAACCTGGTGCGGAGGTTACTCCGATTAGGTTGGAACTAAAATCGCCTGTTTCTGCTAGCCAGTACATCAGACAATCTTCATTGTCACAATGATGTAAATGAGATGGATCCTTATGATTTAAAACAACTGCCCCTCGCGTTTCTTATTCAATTGCTAATTTCTCTAATTCGTTTGGTAAGTCTTTTTTATTCTTAACCCCCAAGTCTTTCAGTTTAGTCGCTTGTAATACTAAATTATCGTTTCCGGTGCTCAACTGTTTAAAGGCATCTTCGTATTTTCCTTGTGCTTTATCTATATGAGCTCCTACATCTTCAAGGTTTTTCACGAATCCTACAAACTTATCATAAAGCTTAGCTCCTCTATTCGCTATTTCTATTGCATTTTCATTTTGATATTCCCTTTTCCATAAGTCTACTATGAGTTTCAAAGAGGTGATCAAATTAGTCGGGTTCATTAATAATATTCTCTTGTCATATGCATAATTCCATAGGTTGGAATCGCCTTGCATAGCAGCAATATATGCAGGTTCACTAGGGATGAACATCATTACAAAGTCTAAGGCTTGGTCGTAATCGTCATACCCTTTTGTGCTTAGTGAGACTATATGCGTTTTAATAGCAGTAACGTGTTGTTGCAGTTCACGCTCCTGCTCCTCTTTATCAGAGGAGGATAAATAGCGTGTAAAGGCATTTAATGAGACTTTGGAATCTATTATTACACTTCTATTATCGGGGTATTTAATGACTACATCTGGACGCATTTTTTTATTTTCAGAGTCACTTCGTAGCGGATTACCTTCCTCATCTGATAATTGATGTTCTGTAAAATAGGTTTCGTTTTTACGTAAACCTGATTTCTCAAGAATACTTTCAAGAATCATTTCTCCCCAATTACCCTGTGTTTTTGATTCTCCTTTTAATGCCGTAGTAAGGTTCCGTGCTTCATCACTAATAATCTTGTTTAGCTTGGCCATTTCTTTTACTTGTTCGCCTAATGAGAAGCGTTCTTTGGATTCATTGTTGTAGCTGTCTTCTACCTGTTTTTTGAACTTATCTATATTCTCCGCTAGGGGTTTTAGTATTACCTCAAGGCTTTGCTTATTTACATGGGTGAATTTTGCCGTTTTTTCCTCTAATATTTTATTGGCGATATTCTGAAATTCAATATTGAACTTTTTTCCTAAATCCTCAATTTCTTGTTTTTGCGTTTCGAGTTTTTCTCCTAGGGCTTTATTATTTGCAGACTCTGTAGCGTATTGTTTATTGAGAGAGTTGTAATCTGATGTTTTATCATCCAAAAGTTGAGTGGTTTTGATAATTTTAGCTTCTTGTAACTTAGTCTCATTTTCTAAACCCTCCTTTTTGACCTTTAATTCAGAGTTTTCATTTCTAATAGTATTGATTTTTTCTTCTAGCTCTTTTATACTTACAGATTTATTCGAGGATTTTTCTGCTAGTATCGAGGTAGCCTTTTCCGCCTCTTCTAGTTTGGTTTTTACAACAGCAAAAACAGAGTCAAGCTTTCTGAGTTCCAGTTCTTTTTTTAGAATATTCTCTTTAGCTAGGTCTAAATCATTTTCGGAACGTCTATATCTTTCGCCACTCGATTCTAGGGCAATTTCTAAAGTCTTGTTTTCGTTTTTTAATAATTCTAAATCTGCTGCATTAAAATTGTGGTGACTGAATTTTTGTTTTGCCCACAAGAAGGCTATAAGCCCTCCCAGTATTAATCCGATTATTATAAATACTAGTTCCATTATAATTAAGTTTTCTATTTTTTAATGTACAGCAAGATTAGTTTATACTTAACTCTACACAAAATGGGATTATATTTTCGCTATCGGCACTGTTATAAATAGCCGCATCGTGTAAGTAGATGATTTGCTTTGTGTTATTACAGACAGCACCTTTCAATTCAGTACTTTGTTTAGTATTATGTTTTGGTATGTATTAGTCTCCATTTGGCACGCTACAGTGCCAATAGCGAGGTAGCCTTGTCTTTTATAAAAACGAAGGGCTCTTTCATTCTCAAGGTATACTTCTAGGTTTATTTTTTTGAATCCATGAGAACTTACCTCTTTTTCTACCTCTTGTAGTATTCCATATCCTACACCCGTACCATTAAAACATTCCATTACATAGAGTTTGCTAAGTTCAGGAACGGGTATGTTTTTTATCGGACATTTACTCGCATAAGAGATCTCGGCTACCCCTATTGGATTAGCGTTATGATATGCGACTATCAGGTTGTTTGGGTTTTGGTTTATTGTATTTTCTATGACTTCAAGAGAAAACCGTTTAGTTATAAAATTAGCAAATTCGATAGTTATGCCATCAAGTGCATAGGTTTGGATATAAACAGTTTTCAATAAAATAGAGATACACAGAGCGTCTGATAGTTTTGCTTTTCTGTAGGATACTTTTGTCATTTTGCGGTGGTAGGGTTTAGTGATAAGGCGTGGCACATACTACGCGTATGTATGTGCCACTCTTCAAAAGTAAGATAATCTCTGTATACCAACCTGAGGAGAGGTAATTGAGCAATTGCTTCTACGAAGCATTATATGTATCAAGTATGTATCATATAATGAGGTATTCACAGTTAATTTTGCACAACCAATATATAGAATGAAAATATCTCATCTAAAAATTTTTCTAACAGTTATTGCTATCAACACTGTTTTTTTAATCCTTTTAATCTTCTCGCATCTTGTGTAATTTTAAACTGCATCCACACTTCTTACATACTATGCCTTCTCCCTCTCTAGCTGCCCTAAAATGGGCTCGGCATGCTGCCTCATCTGGAAAATCTCTCGTAAATTGGATAATATTCATATCATTTTTATTTATCCTAATCT
>DNBZ01000301.1 GCA_003484585.1 Bacteroidota bacterium
CTGAGACCCCGATGGTGATTCCATAAGGTATCAGACCAGGAGCTAGAGTTACGTTTTTACATAACTCTATTCCTGTTAAGATGTGTGAGAATTTTACTTTTACGGGTCCTTCTTTTACTGCGGTTATAAATGAACTCATTTGTCTCTCTGGACTCCTTGTTTCTTTTCGTAGGTTCTCATCGCTCCTAGACCTAACATACCCATCAATACTGGCATCATCTCGCCTGTATTTAATAAAGGTACTACTACCTCACTTTCGGCTAGTGCAAGTGCAAAGTTCGCCATAGGAATAAGCAGGAAGTTGGAAGCCATACCCAAACAGCAAGTCCAACCAACTGCAGGTCTCCACCCAGCTACAAACAGGGACTTATGGGCTGCCTCTGTTTTGTTTATTTCCATCTGTCCTTTAGCCAGCTCTTGTGCATGTCTCTCTGACATTGTTGCTACTTCATGAGCTAACTTATTTTTTACATCTTTATCCTCGATAAATTTATCGAGCAGGCCAGTTACTGGCCCAACTAAGCTACCAAGATTCAACATTTTCTAATCTCACCATTAATCTCTCTGCTCGTGCACCTACTTGATTGTACCAACGAGAGTCTCGCCCTTCCATAGCAGCTTCTTTCCAATCACCCATCTCTAGAGCTAGATTCATCTTTTTAAACTTACTTAGGCGAGGTCGCCCAAGATTAAACATCATATTGACTAAAATCTCTTGAGCTTCCTCTGGTAGTTCTTCCCAGAACTTGTACAGAACGCGACACTCATTTTCAGATATAGCTAGATCCGCTGCGAAAGCCGTTGCAACTCTTTCAGGGGTTACGGGGGTTCCTGGTTCGTCTCCAAACTCAGGGTCATTTTTTGTTATTAGATGCCCTATTCCAAAAGTAGGGTAGCCTAGATGGTCTAGATAGACTCTATGCTCTACTCCTTCGTCTAACTCTAACTGTTTTTGTACTCGTTCTATATTCATTCTTTATCCTTTACTGGGTTATGGTTACGATAACCAATGCTAGAGGGAGAAAAGCTACTGTTGCATGTGCTACTAAGTCACATATCAAACAAGCATTTTCCTTATTCATTTTTATTTTCTCCTATAAAATATCTACGTTGATGGGCTGGTCTGCATCAGGGACTACTTCTTGTAAATCTACACACAAGAGACCGCGCTCCATGTATGCTTTAGTCAACTTTATGTAGTCTCCAACCTTAAAATTTCTTTGAAAACCTTTTCCACTTAATCCTTTATGGATGTAAGTTTCATCGCTCTCTGCCTTATCACGTTTACCTTCTATAGTTAAAACATTCTTGTGCATTACTATAGATACGTCCGACTTGTCCCAGCCTGGTATTGCAAGCTCTATACGATAACCTGCATCACCCACTTTTACGACGTTGTATCGGGGGTATCCTGAGTCTGCTGCATTAGAAAAAAGCTCAGATTGTAGACGGTCAAACCCTAGAAAAAATTTCGGAAAGTCTGCCATTGTTAATTGATTTTGTAAAGTCATTATATTACTCCAGTTAGCACCCTTGCGGCGTGCTCTGTGAACTCCTTTCGGTAGCTCGGTTAGTTTAGTGACGTTTTTAAGACTCGTCTTGTCCCTCTTCGTTCTTTGCTAGTACCTCGCGCTTATGGTTTATTAAGTCGTCTGAGGCTTTAGCGAATACTCTAATTGCTGTATCTAGCGCGTATATTGCCTTTGTCAGTGCTTCTAGTACTAATTTATCTTTAAGTCTCATCTTCATTATCATCCTCCTTCGGACATATACATTGGTATTTATTACAGACAGGACACTTTCCACCCTCGGAAAAAATCCTATCCCATTCTTCAACGACTACACTTTCTTCTACCAGTGTATCTCTTCGTTTGTCGCCTTTTCCACCATGAGTTCTATAGCCCATCTTCTTCCTCTAGATCAATTACGCCTTCTTGCTGTAAATAGGCTAGGCAGTCTTGAATACCACATCTCTTTCCTAGGAAAAAAGATTGTACACTGCAGCCTATGAGACAGATAATAAATACTGCTATACTGGGAACTTCTACCATACTTTACTTCCTTGATTTGAAATTTTATGCAGCTATTATAACAAAATGAACAGCAATTGTCAAGAAACATTTTTAGCATGCAACTTAAAAAATTTCTTGACAAATACCTTAAATTTTCGTATAATACATTCTATGAAAAAATATAAAAGAGAACCATGGACAAGAGGCGAACGAATCCTACTAGAAAAGTGGGCAGGTATTCGTACACATACTGAAATAGCAAATATGCTTCCAAAGCGTACTGAAATTGCGGTACGAAAGCAGATTGAGTACTTGAGAAAGAGAGGATGGAGGGTATGAAGAAAAGAAAAGCTCCCAAGACTAGAGCTCATATGATTCTATTCTCACAAGATTCACCCTTTAAAGGTAAAAAAGAACGAGATAAAACTAAATATACTCGTAAGCAAAAATACAGGAATTATGAATGAAAGTATTAGTAAGAAAAGGAAACTTTGAAAAAGCCCTTCGACAGTTTAAAAGAAACACAATAGATGAAGGCATAATTTTCGAAGTAAGAGAAAAAGAGTTCTATGAGAAACCTAGCAATAAACGTAGACGAAAACATAAATCAGCCGTAAACCGACAGCAGAGGAAACAAAATGCCGATAAGCCTAGCCCGCGTACCTACTAACAGACTCTCTTGGGGTAAAGGAGAGCAGTTCTGCTCTTTAAACCAAGGTAGCGACCTAACCCGCACAGTAAACATCTTGATATATGAAGGCGAATTCTTTATAGCTGATTGCTCGGACGAGAATATAGATCGTTTATGGTCAGTTGTAGACGTAGATGAATTTGAAACAATCCATACTACGGCTATGCAGATTCTTGAGGGAACGTACGATGGATAATATAACACCCTTTCACAGAAGTGATATAGACAGGTTCTTA
>DNBZ01000284.1 GCA_003484585.1 Bacteroidota bacterium
TCCTTGTTTAGCTAAGTAGCTCAATGCTGGCTCTACGCCATTGTAATTGGCTTTAGATATAGTAGATTCAGTCAGGTTAAACTCCTTTTGTAAGAGAGCATCTATAGCTGCAATATCTGCCTCATATTGAGGTCTTTCTATTCTTTTAGCATCTACTCCCTGTTGTGCGAGTATTTCCGGAAAGTCAGCTACACCGTGGTCTGCTGTTAATATAAATACCACATTTTCTTCTCCTACTTGATTTTTTACATTTGTCATAAAATCACCTAAGTACTCATCTAGCTTATTGTAATAGTCCAATATCTCGTAACTATTTGGCCCGAAATGGTGACCTATAACGTCCGCTGCTGATAGTCCGACAGTAAGTATGTCACAATGTTCATCTCTACCTAATTGAGCTTCTTCTATTAGCTTTTTGCTAAACTCTAGTACATACTTATCTCCAAATGGAGTGTGCCATAAAAACTCGCCTGCCTCGCTACTATATATTCTAGATGGATCCATAGTGCTTAGCTCATGCGGAAACCAGGGGTTGAATAAGCCCTTTTCCCTTGCAAAACTATCGCTAGATGTGCTAGCAAGTATCTCAAACTTAGGATCTAGAATCCAGCCTTGCTCAATATCTGCTGCTACTACTGTGTTTCCCTTGTAAGTCTTGGCCCATTCTGGATAGGTAGTTGTGTAATAATCTGTGCTTACCATTTGGGTGCTTGCTGCATCAAACCAAAAAGCACGATTCGCTAAATGACCACCCATTAGTATAGCTGCTCGATCTTTTAAAGACACGCTATAGCTTAGGCACTTGGGGTTATTTTGTTTTACTATATCACCAAAACTTGGTTTATCTAGAAGCTTAGCAGAGACCCGATTGAGTGCACAACTATCTATACCCACGTAGCGTATGCTGCTATCTTCTATACTATAGTGGCTGTAGCCTAGTGCTCTATTATATACCGTGTTGTTTACTATTCCATTAGTACTCGGGTTGCAGCCTGTTCCTATAGCGGCATGACCTGCGGCTGTGGTAGTCACGGCGTGTTGATGATGTGTATTATTAAACCATAATCCATTGGTAGTTAGATCTTTTAGTCCATATTCTAGTTGACTGCTGAAGGCAGTTAAATAATCTCCTCTCATTTGATCTACGCTTATGAGCACTATTAGTTTAGGAGTGGACTTTGGTTGCTTATTATGACAAGCGATTAATACTAAAAAAAGAGAAAGTAATATGTAATTTTTCACACTACGAAGTACGCATTCTAATGTATCCTAAAGGTAAAATTGCTGAAAAATATTCCCTTGGTTAATTCTACCTTGTTAATACTGCAAAGGTTGAGCATCTTTGCGTATGCGATTGATTTGCTCCATATTATTGGTGAACTGCCTTATAACATCAGCTATAGCCCAACGGACAACAAGTGGGAGAGTAGTAGACCAAAACGAATTACCTATACCTAATGTAAAAATACAAGAATCTAGCAGTCAAAATATTGCATATACCGATGATAATGGGGAGTTTACATTGCATTATTTTACCCAAGAGAGTAGAATAACATTCTCACATACTGGCTATGATACTTTTAGAAGAACCTTACCCTATAATGAAAATACGCTTGTTTTTCTAACAGCACAAATAGACAATAATCCTTACCATCTAGGGTATAGCGTCGGTTATCTAGACTTTACCAATAAAAACAAGAATAAAAACCTCCAGAACATGCCTTATTTCTTAGGCGAGTCAGATATCAATAGGCAGCTGCAAATGCTTCCAGGTATAGAAGCGGGAACCGAAGGATATAGTAATCTATATGTAAGGGGAGGAGATGTAGATCAAAATCTGATGCTCTATAATGGGTCACCTATCTATAACTACAACCATATTTTTGGTATATCGTCTATATTTCATAATAGAAGTATCAATAATACCAAGGTACACAGAGGAATAGCTCCAGCTAAATATGGAGGTAGGTCATCTTCTGTTATTTCCTTAGAAAGTAAAAAGACAGGTGATTATAGTGGCTTGAATGGAGAGTTTGAGATGACACCTCTCAATGCAGGATTATATATAGAAAGTATAAAGAAAGGTAAAGGATACTTTACGGTGGCAGCCAGAAGGTCTTGGATAGATTTTCTTTTGCCTGTAGAAAGCCGTCAAAATAATTTTAATGCTAATATTTATGATATTCAAGTCAACTTTGGTAGTGTTCTAAAAAATAAGGACAAGTTAGATTTCAGTATCCTAAACACTAGAGACTTGTACTTTTTTGCATTTCAAATAGAGGATTCTACAACTAATGCAGACCCTGTAACTTATGGGTTTACTCAAAAATGGGGTAACTTAGTTTCTTCGGTAAAGTATACACAGCATATCAGTTCTAAAACGCAAGCCGAACATTCGATTCATTATTCTGGTTACAGAAGTACACAAGCACTAAAGCAAGAAACTTTTGATTTAAACTCATTTGCTTTACCTACCGTAGAACGTACCTTAACCAGAGGTGTCAGAGATATAGGTTTGCATAGTAACTGGACTCATTCTCTGAGTAACACACATACTATAAACGCTGGTTTTCAGACTCAGACTAGGCTCATACTCATTGGTAAAGATGAGTATCAATCATATGATTTTGCGGGGCAAGATGATGTAAATAGAATTACGGGTAATCAGAAGTATGATTTTACTCAAGAAGTCACTCTATATGGAGAAGACAAGGTCAGATTGAATAATGATATTACTCTAGACTTAGGCCTTAGAAGTACGTACTACACCTACCAAGATTTTAACAAGGTTGTTTTAGAACCTAGATTACACGCTACCGTGTTACTGAAAAATAGAGATGTTTTTAAGGCGGGATACAATAGACATAACCAGTTTGTAAATCAACTCTCTGTAGGAGCCACTGGAGGACCTGGAAATCTTTGGGTTCCTGCCACAGAATTGGTACTTCCACAAAAAGTGGATGTGTTAGAAGCTGGGTACGAAAGAAAATTAAATACAGACTATTCTGTAAGCATAAACGCATACCTGAAAACGATGGCAAATCTTACGCAAGTAATAGACCTTACAGATGCTAGTGATGCGGACAAAGATTGGCAGAGTGCGGTAACTCAAGGCACTGGTAGATCTTATGGTGCAGAGGTTCTATTGCAAAAAAGCGACGGCCCATTCACAGGATGGATTAGTTATGCATATTCTAAGAGTACACGAAATTTTGAAGACTTATCTGACGATGATTTCTTATTCACTTATGACAGACCACATATGCTTAAGTTATATGTAAACTACACTAGAGATAGGAGTGATTGGAATTTTGGGCTAAACTATGTAGTAGGTAGTGGCCAGTTATTCACCCTTCCTATTGGTAAGTATAGAGATATAAATGGCCAGCTACAGCTGGAGTATGATGAGTTAAATAACTACAGAAGCCCAATCTATCAAAGAGTAGATATAAGTATAATAAAGCTTAAAAAATACTACGGGCTAGGGCAGGAGTGGAGATTCTATGTATATAACGCTTTAGGTGGCAGAAATCCATTATTTGTAAATGCAGATTTTACAGATAATAGCTATACACAATTACAAGTAAACAGAAACTACTTAGCCTTTGTACCTGGAATCGCTTACATAGTTAAATTTTAAAATGAAGATGAAAACACAATTGAATAATTATATAGCACTATTCTTGGTTGTAGGAACTTTTACTAGTTGCTATCAAGATACTATACGGCCTACAGAACTAGTCAACTACCAGGAAAAAATGGTAATAAACGGCGTGTTCACATCAGGCACCTCGCTGTCTTTTGAGCTCACAACTAGTGAAGCGTCTATAGCTAACTCGCTACCTTCTGTGATAAAAAATGCTTCGGTAACCCTAGTTAGAACTAATACAGAGCAGCAGATGGCGTATGATGTAGTTACAGAAAACTATGTTTCGGCAAGTATGTTAGTAGCAGATGAATCTGTCGCAGTGCGTATACAGCATCCATCACTTCCTAATTGTAATGCAGTAGTGAAAATACCTAAGAACTTAGGAGCCACGGGCACTCTTACTCCAAATGGAGGCGTAGACACAGGAGGATTACCAGGGGATTTATTACAGGTAAGTTTTAAAGATCAATCGAACCAAAATAATTTCTATAAGATTAATGTGTACTACAGAAATGAAACACTAGGCCAATGGATTCCTAT
>DNBZ01000164.1 GCA_003484585.1 Bacteroidota bacterium
GGCAAATCTTAAAGAAGTACGAAACCGTATAGCTAGTACCCAGTCTACTCAGCAGATAACCAAAGCCATGAAAATGGTGTCGGCTACTAAGCTGCGTAAGGCTCAGCAAGCTATTACCCAAATGAGACCGTATGCCGACAAATTAAACGGTATATTGATGAATTTGGCTGATTCTGCTAAAGATGAGCAAGAACTTCAAGGTTATTTTGAGCATAGAGAATTGAAAAATGTACTTCTTATTGTAAACTCTAGCGATAGAGGTTTATGTGGAGGTTTTAATTCTAACATTACCAAAGAGGTGAGAAACCTACTTAGTAATAAATATGCTGACGCTAATGTTGAAATAAAGTTTTTAGGTAAGAAGGCTTATGAATATTTCAAACGTGCAGATTTTACTAAAGATACTTCTGATATGGAAGCTTTTTTAGAGTTGAATGCGGATGATGTATTCAAGATAGGAGATTCTGTAATCGAAGATTTCTTAGCAGGAAAGTATGATGAGGTAAGAGTGGTTTATAATAAATTTAAAAATGCCGCTACTCAAATAGTTACTGCCGAAAAGATTCTTCCTGTAGAATTAGAGTCTTTTGAAGCTAAAAGTAAGGAAGAAAGCAAATACGTAGCTGACTTTTCATTTGAACCTACTAAGAAGGACTTACTCTTTACTATCATACCAAGGGCAGTTAAAACTCAACTGTACCGAACTATGTTAGATTCTCAAGCGTCTGAACACGGTAGCCGAATGGTTGCTATGGATAAGGCCACAGAGAATGCAGGTGATATCATATATGATTTAAAACTACAGTATAACCAAGCTCGACAAGCTGCTATTACTACAGAAATACTAGAAATAGTAGGTGGTGCAGCTGCTCTGGAAGGGTAGTAATTATATTAAATACAATTTTCGAAAAAGCCTTATCTGAGCAATCAGATAAGGCTTTTTCTGTTATATATACATCGCTTATTTACTCAAACCGCCTTTTCATTAATAAAAACCTAGCAGGCAAAATATTTGTAATTGATTTTACGTAATATTGCCATCTAAGATACACCAACAGTTTCCATGAATAAATACGTTATAAGAACAGTACTATTAATCCTAATCGCAGTTTTAGCTTATTTTACATATGAGTCTATAGCTGCTCCTATAAGATACGCTAAGGAGGTTACCAAAAAAGAAGCAAAGGTCATTGCTAAACTTAAAGTGCTTAGGGATGGACAGCTAGCGTACAAAGGGGAGAAAGGTGAATTTGCTGGCAACTTTGATGATTTGCTAAACTTCATGGAGAATGGACAGATGACTGTCACTATCCAAACGGGTAGTAAGGACGACTCTACAACTGTTTTTAAATCTGAAACAATGAAGGTAGGAGTACGAGATTCATTATTTAAACAAGTGGACATTCTGAATTTAAGATACGTGCCGGGTCATGATACACTACAATTTAAGATAGCAGCGGGTGATTTGAAAAAGAATAATGTAATAGTACCTGTGTTCGAGATAAAAGATCCAAAGCCTTACAGCAAAGAGCGTGAAGCAAAAAATGATCCTCTTAAAGTAGGTTCTATCTACGACGTTAACTATAACGGAAACTGGAAGTAATTCTTCCGATACGTGATATGGAGTCCTATCACAATGCTGTAAGCGACAAGCTTGTAGTAGTATTATTCGAAAATCTCACGATTTATCAAGTCTTTAAGAAAGACAATCTGCTTAAGTGGAAGACTGTAATACACGGTCAAGTAATTCCTGAGCAGCTGAAAGATGCCATTTTCACGAGTAGCACGTTAATATCCTGTAATCAAGATTTTACTTTAGCTCCTTTGCAGTTGGAGGATTATTCCAATTTCTATTCTCTCAACTTTCAGGATAGCTCACCTATCAAATGTTTTGATACGGAAGAGTTTACCATAGTGTCAAAAGAGAGCAGCAGTGTAAAAAAGGTTGCTGAGCACTTGGTGGGAGTACAAGAAAATATTGACATTAACCTTGTCTTTGCGTATGCAGCAGATAAGGTCAAAAAAGATGCAGTGTATTTCTACAAACAAGCAGATAGAATAACTGTACTTGCTTGGAAGGATGGGAAGTTTGCACTAGCTAATAGATATCCTGCGGATAACCTAGATGAGGTGTTTTATTACATCATGTTGGTAGTAGAGCAATTGGAGTTGCACCCAGCAGATATCTATTTCGAGGCTATTTGTACAAAAGGGCAGCATGAAAGCTATCATGCTTTATTCAAAAACTATCTGGCTCCTTTGCACCTAAGTTCAGATGTATTGACTTATACTACTTCTGTTTCAGAAGAAGACGCAGAAGCTATTTGTCTAGCCCATTTTTTTGCTCAATGCGTATTATAAGTGGAATACATAAGGGATTTCGCTTTCCCCAAAAGAACATGCCTCACGCTCGACCCACTACAGATAGAGCCAAGGAGTCATTATTTAATATTTTAGATCAAAAATATTACTTTGAAGACATACAAGTATTAGATTTATATAGCGGTTTGGGTAGTATGGCATTTGAGTTCTGCTCTAGAGGAACTACAGAAATTACAGCAGTAGAATGGAATGCTAAGTCCATTGGCTACATAAAAGAAATCATTAGCAAGCTGGGCGTAAAGATGGTTTTGAAACAAAATAAGGTTTTAAAATATCTAAAAAAATCTGAGGATAGCTATGATATAATATTTGCTGACCCTCCTTATAACGCAGCACAGGAAATAAAGGAACTTATAGATTTACTGGCCAGCGGTCAGTATTTGAAACCGGGTGGCGTATTCATTTTGGAGCATCAGACTATGGCCTCTATACAACATCCTGCTATCATAGAAAAAAGAGAATATGGTCAGAGTACATTTTCTTTCTTTAAATTTGAAGATAAGCAATGAGTAAAAAAGCAATATTCCCGGGCACGTTCGATCCGTTTACTAATGGTCATCTTGACATTGTAAATAGAGGTTTAAAGATGTTTGACGAGATAGTAGTTGCGATAGGCGTACATAGTGGGAAGAATCATCTTTTTACGTTAGAGCAACGCACAGTATGGTTAGAGGAGCTATTTGTACACGACCCAAGAGTGAGCGTGATTCATTATGAAGGTTTGACAGCCCCTTTCGCTGAGTCTATAGGAGCTCAGTTTATTTTAAGAGGTTTGCGTACGACTCAAGATTTCACCTACGAGCAGCAAATAGCGTATGTAAATGAGGATTTGACAGAAGCCGTACAAAGTGTCTTTGTAATGAGTGACCAAAAGAATGCTTCTGTGAGTTCAACAATAGTTCGAGATATTATTCGGTATAAAGGGGCTTATCAAAAGTACTTACCACAACCTATCTATAAGGCTATAGAGGCGAGGTCCTAAATTAAGCAGAGAACTTCTTTTTATAGAGTTTTAATAATTTTTTGATGGCAGGGTAGGTGTCAAGCTTAGCGATTTCTATTACTGAGGGATCCATCCAAGTTACTTCTTCAATATCTTCTTCCGTTTCAGGAGTTAGCTTATTATCTTCTTTACAGTTTACGATGTACCAATGGGTGTGTTTTATCATCCATTTCTCATTGCGATAGTAAGTATGGTACGTTTCTGCGAATGAAGAAACGATACTCAGTCCCTTTGCTCCGGTCTCTTCCTCTATTTCTCGCAAGGCACACTCCTCTATGGTTTCGCCTTTGTCAAGCTTTCCTTTAGGAAGATCCCACTTGCCTAGTCGTTTCATTAAGAGGATTTTACCTTCCTTATTCTCTACTATACCACCTCCCGC
>DNBZ01000009.1 GCA_003484585.1 Bacteroidota bacterium
AGATTCAATAAGTATTGCTCCGTTACCTTGGTCGGTTGCGTTAAGTCTCCTCCCGCCATTACGTAAGCAAGTTTCCTCCCGATTAACATATCGTGATCACTTGCATATGCACTGATTCCAAAGGCTTCTACTCCTGAGTACAGTGCACCAAGTGCTGTTCTGCCTAAAACTAAAATATCATCTCGTTGTGGTTTCTGAACATAACCATCGTTATGAAGTTCAATTACCTTTCGTTTTGCTTCTGTGATTACTCTAGCTCCATTTACTACTACTTCATCTTTATCGTGATGCATCACGCCTATCTCAAACGCTTCGTGTCCAGAAGTAGCCACTTTTGCGGTAGCTATAGTCTGAAAACGCTCTATCAATGTAGGTAGCTGTGGATCTCCCGCGTAGAAACTATCACTGGTACGGACCACAAATTCTTTAGTACCACCACCACCTGGTATCAGTCCTACTCCTGCTTCCACTAATCCAATGTAAGTTTCCGCGGAGGCTACTGCTGCATCTGAGTGTAGTGTCATTTCACAACCACCACCAAGTGTAAGTCCGTGTGGTGCTATCACTACTGGCACACTAGAGTAGCGTAGTCGCATCACAGTTTTTTGAAAATAACTAATGACCATATTTAGCTCATCAAATTCCTGCTCTATGGCGAGCATTAGCATCATAGCCAAGTTGGCTCCTGCAGAGAAATTCGGTGCATCGTTTCCAATTACCAATCCTTTCCAACCTTCGTTTTCTGCTATTTCTATAGACTTATTAATAGCGGATAAAGTACCACTACCTATGGCATTCATCTTAGAGTGAAACTCTAAGCAAAGCACACCATCACCAATATCGTGCAGGGTAGCTTCTTTGTTAGTATATACATGCTCCGCAGATTTGAAATTATCTAATACTATGAATGCCTCAGTACCTGGTATCACTTCATAAATGCCAGAAGCAATGTTGTAGTATTTACGCTTACCCTCTTCTGATTTATAGAAAGAAGAATACCCTTTTGCTTTAAAATCTGTAATCCACTGAGGAACTACATATCCTGCTTTTTCTATGTTGCTAAGGACTTTATCAAATCCAATCAAATCCCAAGTTTCAAAAGGACCAACGTCCCAACCAAAACCAGCTCTTAGGGCATCATCTATTTGGTATAGTTCGTCTGCTATCTCTGGAATTCTATTACTAGAATACGCTGCAATGGCGGTAATTATATCTACGTAAAAGTCTGCCGCGGCATCTCCTCCATCGTATAGTATACCTAGCTTACTTTGAAGTCTATTTGCCTTTCGAGCTTTACCTATGCTATCGTATCGTGGGCTATCCTTTGGACCGTATTCTAGTGTTTCTAAGTTTAGTGCTTCTATTACTCTACTGCCATCTGCCGCTTTTGATTTTTTATAAAACCCTTGACCCGTTTTATCGCCAAGCCATTTATTCTCGAGCATTTTCTCCAAGAATGCAGGAATGGCAAACCATTCTTTCATTTCATCCTTTGGACAATTATCTCCTACACCGTTGGCTACTTTTACCAATGTATCTAGTCCTACTAAATCTGATGTTCGGAATGTCGCAGACTTTGGTCTACCAGATACAGGCCCGGTGATAGAATCTACCGCTTCTATACTCAAGTTGTGCTTTTGCATCATCTTGAATATGGCCATAATGCTAAATACGCCTATTCTATTTGCTATAAATGCTGGAGTATCTTTCGCTTTTACGGTAGTTTTTCCTAGGAAAAGATCTCCGTAGTGTAAAAAGAAATCTACCACTTCTGGTTTAGTCATAGTAGACGGAATAATCTCCAATAACTTTAAATATCTTGGAGGATTGAAAAAGTGCGTACCACAAAAATGGGCTGCAAAATCTTCGCTTCTACCTTCGAGCATCATCTCTATAGGAATACCAGAAGTATTACTAGTAATCAGCGTACCCGGCTTACGGTGAAGCTCTACCTTATCAAAAAGAGATTTTTTAATGTCTAGTCTTTCTATAACTACCTCTATCACCCAGTCGCAGTCTTTTATGAGATGTAGATCATCCTCTAAGTTTCCTGTTTTTATTCGCTTCGCAAAATCTTTAGCATAAATAGGGGAAGGATTACTTTTGAGGGCTGCAGTCAAAGCATTTTTAGCCACTTTAGCATCCTTGTCAGCTTCATTTTCTGCACTTTTAGGGAAGTTTTTGAGGTCTAATAAAAGAACATCTAAACCTATATTGGCGAAGTGGCAAGCAATACGGCTTCCCATTACACCTGAGCCTAGTACGGCTACTTTTTTTATTTTTCTACTTTGCACCATTTACTATTTATTTAACAGAATTCTCTTTTTCTAATTCTTTATACTCCACTAATATACCTGCCAATACCCTTCTGAGATGCCCCGCATCATCCATTACTTTCATGAGCAGTACTGCTCCCTCTATCTGAGCTACTACACTTTCTGCCTTTACGTGGGCATCTTCTTCACTTACCACGTAGGTATAAATATACTCAACCGTAGCTATCCACTTCTCGAAAAATTCTTGTATCACCTTCTCAAATCCCAAGTTTAAATTCTTAGTCTCTAGCCCAATGTTGGCAAAGAAATTTCCCGCATCTTCATATATGTAAATTTCTTCCGCTTTTTTAGAGAGTAAAAACAGACGATCATACGGACTTAACTCTTCATCGTAAGCCGTTATAAAAACTTTATTAATGTAGTGATCCATTAGAGAGTTCAACACTTCAAGCATAAGCTGCTCCTTACTGTCTATGTAGTGATACATACTGCCTTTGAGCAGCCCACTAGCATTTGCTAGGTCACTCATAGATGTGGCCGTATACCCTTTGGACTTAAATACCGAAAGTGAATTTTTAAGTAATGTTCTACGATCTATTTTTGGTTTTGCCATGATAATATCCCCAAAAGTAGTAAAAATAACTTTAAAATCAAACGGTTGGTAGATTATTAAAATCTAAATACATACTAGTGATAAGATAAATCAACAGATGGATCGGATTCAGATTGTTAGCTAGATATGACTTTAGGCCAAACCGTTCATTAGAATCTACCTGCCCATAACACGCTGACAAGAGCAGTAAAACATTCGTAAATAGTGTTATAATTCGCCTTCTCACGTCCTCCAAAATTAACCTTTAAACAATAAAGCTAAGACATAGACCGTTCTCTCATCACCAAAAGCAAAAGTTATGAAAAAATACATTTTAATTCTATTAACTAGCTTAACCATTCAAGTATTTTCCCAATTACCACCTTACGAGTACTCACCTTACCCAAGAAGTATTCCAAATGAAGGAACAGCCGTAGCCCACAGATACCTAGGCGAGCAACGAGTCAAGTACTCCAAGCGAATACACAGAGTCATAGATTCTCGTATGAAACAAAACAAGGACATCTCCTGGCCACGGAATCCACTCAACAAAGTGATATGGAAAGCTGTGACTCAAGGGTATCCAGAACTAGGTCAGCCAAAGGCTTATGCCTCGGATTCACTAGCCTCGACCTTAACCCTACCTGCGATTAAAAGCAAGGTAGAAGATACTGTTTGGGTGTGGGTGCCAAATCCCCATAATCCTACAGATCCTTATGACCTAATTGAAATTTCGACTTTTGAACCATTTGATCCTGGGACTATTAAGAAATTTAGGATTATGGAAGATTGGATTTTTGATGTACAACATAGCGATCTGAGACCCAGAATTATTGCTATTGCACCTATGTATCAAGTAAGATCACAAACGGGTGTAGACTTAGGAGAAGCCGAATTATTTTGGGTAAAAATGGATGATCTGCGTCCGATTCTCGCTCAGCAAGAAATCTTTAATAAGTTCAATGATGCCGCTAGACTAAGTTACGATCATTGGTTTGAGATGAGGCTCTTTTCTAGCCATATAGTGAAGGAAAGTACCGTGTACGACTTAGACATATCTTACTTAGAAGGATTCAGAGATGATGGTGTAGAGGCCCTATTAGAAGCTGATAAAATAAAGAACGATCTCTTTGTAATGGAGCACGATTTGTGGGAATATTAACTTGTTGTATCATGATGTTATAATTTAACACCAAGATACTTACTTTTGCCGCAAATATTTTAAGAGCAAACTATGGCATATTTTTTTACATCAGAATCAGTTTCTGAAGGACATCCAGACAAGGTTGCAGATCAAATTTCTGATGCACTAATAGATAATTTTTTAGCATTTGATGCTAGCAGTAAAGTAGCCTGCGAAACGTTGGTAACTACTGGACAGGTGGTACTAGCTGGAGAGGTGAAATCTAATACCTACATAGATGTACAAAAAATAGCTAGAGAAACTATTAATAAAATAGGATACACTAAGAGTGAGTATATGTTTGATGGCAATTCGTGCGGCGTATTTAGTGCCATACACGAGCAGTCCCCTGACATTAACCAAGGGGTAGAACGTAAGAATCCTGAAGATCAAGGAGCTGGCGACCAAGGAATGATGTTTGGCTATGCTACCAATGAGACAGAGAGTTACATGCCTCTTCCTCTAGAGCTAAGTCATATGCTACTAAAAGAACTAGCAGAGCTTAGAAGAGAAGATAAAAAAATAAAGTACCTGAGACCCGACAGTAAATCTCAAGTAACTATAAAGTACGATGATAACAATAAACCTATTGCTATAGACTCTATCGTAATATCTACACAGCATGACGACTTTGATACAGAGTCTAAAATGCTTAAAAAAATCAAGGACGACGTAATTAATATTTTGATTCCTAGAGTTAAAAAGCTTCTTCCAAAAGAAACTCAAAAACTCTTTACAGATAAAATTACGTACCACGTAAATCCTACGGGGATATTTGTGATAGGTGGACCACACGGAGATACGGGTCTTACAGGCCGTAAGATAATAGTAGACACCTACGGTGGTAAAGGAGCTCACGGTGGTGGGGCATTCTCTGGAAAAGACCCTAGTAAGGTAGATAGAAGTGGTGCATATGCAACTAGACATATCGCTAAAAACCTTGTAGCTGCAGGAGTATGTGACGAAGTATTAGTACAAGTAGCATATGCTATAGGTGTAGCTAAACCAATGGGGTTATATGTAAATACCTACGGTACGTCTAAAGTAGAAATGACCGACGGACAGATAGCAGATGAGCTACTCAAGATGCCTAAGTTTGATATGCGTCCTTATTTCATAGAAACTAGATTTAACCTTAGAACACCTATCTACTATGAGACAGCAGCTTATGGCCATATGGGACGTACTCCAGAAACGGTAACCAAAGAGTTTACTGATGGTAGCGGCAAGACTAAGAAAGTAAAAGTAAAACTATTTCCTTGGGAAGAGTTAGACGGTGTTAAAGACTTGAAAAAAGTCTTTAAACTAAAATAATCAATTAATAAATACAGTTTGAAAACTAACCCTAATTTATGTTCAAACTATATTTATAGTGTACAGTACATTCGCTAAAAAATAATATAAAACTATGTGTGGAATAGTAGCCTACTATGGGCCAAATCAGGCCTACGATTTCTTAATTAAAGGACTACAAAGACTAGAGTACAGAGGATACGATAGTGCAGGTATCGCCCTAATGAATAAAGACCTAAAAATCTATAAAAACAAAGGTAAAGTTTCTGAACTTGAAGCTATGGCAAAGGGCCAAGATTTGAGTGGGAATAGAGGTATAGGTCATACCAGGTGGGCAACCCATGGAGAACCCAATACTGTAAATGCTCACCCTCACTTATCACAAAGTGGTGACATAGCACTAATACATAATGGAATTATAGAAAACTACGATACAATTAAGGAAGTGTTAGTAGCAAGGGGTTATGTTTTTAAAAGCGATACCGATACGGAAGTTCTTACTCATCTAATTGAGGAAATAAAAGAAAAAGAACAAGTAGATTTACTAGAAGCTGTACGACTTGCTCTAAATGAGGTGATTGGTGCATACGCCATCGTAATAATTAGTAAAAAGGATCCTAATACTC
>DNBZ01000352.1 GCA_003484585.1 Bacteroidota bacterium
GATTTGCTGAGATGATACCCAAGAACCTGATGCAGATAATGCTGCCGTAGGAAACTAAAAGATATATCAGTATCTCTCGACACTCCTGTAAACTTAAAAAAATACAGGAATGAAAAAAACACTATTAATCACACTACTGATCGGCACAGCACAGCTATGCTTCGGTCAAATCAACTACTCAGCTCAGCTGAAAAATGCCACTACTTACGAACCGATAGAGTCTGCCTTCGTGCGACTAAACGGTAAAATGGGAACTACTAGCACCTACTCTACGCCTAATGGGAGTATAAACTTTGAAAACATACCGGCAGGCAAGTACATAGTAGCCATAAGTCACCTGAGCTACGAAACCCATCTAGACACTGTGAATATTACCAAAAATAGCGGTGAGCAAATCTTCTTTTTACTCCCAGAGATGGCATTCCTAGATGCCGCGGTTATCAGTACGGTACGAGCCAAGAACTCTACACCTACTACCTATACTAATCTTGACAAAAAGGAGATAGAAAGTCTAGATCAAAGCAAGGACTTCCCATTTCTGCTCAATATGACTCCGAGTACTGTAATCTCCTCAGATGCAGGAAATGGTGTGGGATATACGGGTATTCGTGTGCGTGGGGTAGATCCTACTCGAGTAAATATCACCGTGAATGGTATCCCTATAAATGACGCAGAAAGTCAAGGAATGTACTGGGTAAATATGCCAGACATGGCTAGCTCTACACAGAGCGTGCAGATACAGCGTGGAGTAGGTACGAGTACTAATGGTGCCGCTTCCTTTGGGGCAAGTGTGAATATCAGAACCAATGATCTTGCAGAAAATAAGTCCACAATAGCAAGCTTTGGCCTAGGTAGTTTTAATACACAAAGAATCTCACTGCTACACAATACAGGAAGACTAAAAAACAACTGGGCATTCCAGCTTAGAGGTAGTGCTATCCAAAGTGATGGGTTCGTAGACCGAGCATCTTCCGATCTTAAATCTGCTAATCTAGTAGCGGCTAAGTATTGGGGGAAATCAGTATTCAAAGCGAATGTAATGCTTGGGAGTGAGCGTACTTACCAGGCGTGGAACGGTATTCCTGAGCCTACCTTTAAAGGCGACATAGCAGACGAAAATAGATACATAAACCAACTCTATATAGGAGGTGACGATCTTCAAAATTTGCAAAACAGCAATAGTCAAACCTACAACTCATACACCTACGAAAACGAGGTAGATAACTACAACCAGAATCACTATCAGTTTTTCTTTGACCATTCGTTTACTGATTTCTTAAAGCTAAATACCGCAGCTTATGTGACTACAGGAAAAGGATACTTTGAGCAATTTAAGGCAGGAGAAACCTTAGCAGACTATGGCATAGACAGCTTACAACCTACAGGCGATACTGCCTTAGAAGGAGATGTGATACGACGCAGATGGCTGGACAATACGCTAGTAGGCGGTATCGCCAACCTGACCTACACTAAAAACCGAATGGAAACCGTAATAGGTGGTGGGTATAATCAGTATAATGGTCGTCACTATGGTGAGGCCATAGCTACAGAATTTACTGGATATGAAGATATAAATGCTATCTACTATGACAATGATGCTACTAAAACTGACGGGAATTTCTATGTACGCCAATCGTATAATTACAATAACCTAATACCATACATAGACTTACAGTATCGCTTTGTTAACTACCAGTTTGAAGGATTAAATGATAGCCTAGAACTGGAGCCTCAAGAAGCAAACTATGCATTCTTTAACCCTAAGATGGGACTTACCTATTTGCTGAAAAATAATACTTTCTACGGAGTATTTGCCATAGGCACTAGAGAGCCCGTACGAAATGACTTTCGCGATAATAAAACAAGCTCAAGACCAGAGCATGAGTCTATGGAAAATGTAGAACTAGGCTACAGATATGCCAATGGAAGAAAGCGAGTAAACATAAACTTCTATAATATGTGGTACAATAATCAACTGGTGCTGACTGGAGCAGTAAATGATGCAGGCGACCCTATCAGGACCAATGTAAAAAGTAGTAGAAGAAGAGGTGTAGAATTAGATTTCCAATATCCACTGACCACAAATCTGCAAGTAGGCGGAAACCTTACACTTTCTGAAAACAAAATAGCTAAATTTACAGAGTACGTAGAAGTATGGGACGGTACATCTGCACTTATAGAAAAAGAATATTCCAATACAGACATTGCCTTTTCGCCTAACACTATAGCCGCAGCAATGCTTAGCTATAAAGCAAATAAATATTTTACAATAAATGCAAGTGGCAAGTACGTAGGGCAACAATACCTAGACAATACACAGAGTGATGCCCGCAGTCTAGATGCATTTACCAATGTGGACCTAAGTATTAACTACATCAGTACTGAAGTAAAAGGAACAAAAAACCTAAATGTAGGATTATTCCTAAACAATGTATTGAATCAATACTACGCCCCTAACGGATACACGTTCAGTGGTATTATAGGTGGGGAGCGTCAAGATTTTAACTACCTATACCCTATGGCTGGATTTAACTGGATGATGAAGGTGAGTATAACACTCTAACTCAAATTAAGACCATAAAAAGAGGTGAAACCTCAATAGTAGGTTTCACCTCTTTTTATACGATTATATCTGTTTAGTGAGTATAGGTATACGTGAATGTATACGTCACACCATCTTCAGTATAAATTTCTGTTTGCATCATCTTACTGGCTGTGAGCTCAGATAAAGTTAATGGATCTCCATCCTGTGTAAGTATGGTCTGTCCTGTATTAAAACTCCACATGAATGTACCTAGTTCTTGTTCATCATTAGGGTCACACTTAGTAGCACCTTCGTTATAGCTTCCAGTTCCATCTGCCTTAAAAACTTCTTCATCATCATTATCGCATGCATCAGACTCAGCATAAAAATCAGTTATTATATTCCCATCTCCATCATCTATACCTGGATTTACAGTAAGTCCTGTTAAAATCCAAGGAGATAATGTAAGTAGCTCAGTTTTAGTTTTAGTAGTTGCTGGTGCAGTAGTAGTTCCTTCATCCTCTTTACAACCTTGAAAAGCTAGGAAAGATCCTGCTAGTACAAATAATAAAATTTTAGTTTTCATAATTATATTGTTTATTTCGTTTTAGACAAAGTTATTCGAATAAATAACTGTCTATCAAATTATCGCTTAAATTCAAGCAGACACATTACATTACACCCCATGATAAACCGAGCAGAGCTTAGAAGCCAGCATCTAGAAAACTATACAGGCACCTATCTCAATTCACCAGCTAATGGCATCCCTAGCCTAGCTAACGAAAAATTCGTGGCTGCTGAGATAGCAAAATTTAGAGAAGCTCCTGCTAGTTATAGGCTAGACTTTATGACCCACGCTGTGCCTGCCATCAAGAAACAAGTAGCAGGACTTATCAATAGTTCAGTAAGTGAAGTAGCATTGGTTCCTAACTTCTCCATTGGGTTAAATCTATTTGTTAACTCACTCCCTTCTGAAACCAAAGTGCTGTTAATAGAAGACGACTATCCATCACTGACTATGCCTTTTCAAGTAAATGAACTAGAGGTGATATGGACCACTTTTGAAGAAGATCATACACTAGATTTAGCCAGGGTAGAGGCTACTATTAAAGAGCATCGACCAGCCTTTTTTGCACTTAGTCACTGCCAGTATCTCACAGGCTACCTAGCAGACTTAGAAAGTATAGGTGCTATCTGTAAGCAGTATGACTGCAAGCTTATAGTAGATGCTACACAAAGTTTTGGGGCTATGGAAATAGATGTACAAAAGTGCCATGTCAGCGTGCTTGGAGCGAGTTGCTATAAGTGGGCATTGGCAGGTTTTGGCAATGGTTTTTTATATGTAAGTGAGGATACACTAAATACCTACCCACCAAAGTCCGCAGGATACAATAGCTTCCTATGGACAAATGGTGTGCCGGCATACCGACCAAGTATCAAAAGCTATGAACCCGGTCACCACGACCATACGGCTTTTCATAGACTAGGTTTTGCATTGCAAACCATAACAGAACTCGGCCAAGATTTCATCCACTTGCGTATCACAGAGTTAATGGACTATCTCATACAGCAATTACAAGAATCTAAGATACCGACAATCGGAGATTTCTACGATGAAAACCGCCTAGGCATACTTACTATCCCAAGTGCAGTAGGACTCTTTCAACACTTACTATCACAAGGCATAGAAGCTTCTGAGCGGGGTGGCAATATTCGCATAGGACTGCATTACTATAATAATGAGGCAGATGTGGATGTCTTGGTGCGGGAGCTGAAAAGTTTCACTCCTTCACCTTAAACAGTCCTGCAATCACAAGGTCTATACTTTATGCTAAGAAATGTGTAGTATCTCTGTTTGCCAGATCCTCTAGATTAAAAAGGAAATGTGGATCACTTAAATTATTCTTCACACTTATTTTTTTGCGTATTTCACTTTACATACGGGACACTGGTCGTATATATCGTGATTTTTTAATTTGATAGAATCTAGATGTGTTTTTACAAACTCTTGAATGAACGCTCTATTTGCTGTACTATCATAATTATTGATACTAATCTGCTGGTCTTTTACAGCATCTACAAACTTGTGGTCATATGCTTGACTACCCCAGCAGTTGGGACATAGCCCTGCATTCGTGATCTCTTGATCA
>DNBZ01000035.1 GCA_003484585.1 Bacteroidota bacterium
TAGCTACTGACGTTTTCGAAAAAGAGCCACCTGTAGATGAGCGAATATTACGAGTGAATTCTATAGGGCTGAGCCCACACATAGGTGCTAGTACCAGCGAAGCACAAGAACGTGTAGGAGTAGAGTTAGCAGAAAAGATCATCGAATTTTTTAAATAGAATTTCCTTGCCAAAAGTCTTTCCATTTAGAGCCTTACGGCCTAATCCTGATTTTGTAAACTTAATTACAGCTAAGTCTACAGATTTTCTAAATCACGAAGATTTAGTACGTGAAATACGCAGTAACTCTTTTACCTTTCATCACGTTACTAAAAGTCACTTAAGTTATAGTGGAGCATATCAAGAGCCTGAAAAATTTTTACCTTTTGCTAGTCAATATATTAAGGAGATGAAGAAAAAGGGGGTGCTGATAAAAGAAGAATTGGAAGCCTTTTATCTATACGAGCAAGTTAGAAAAGACGGTAAGTCATTCAAAGGAATAATTGCCTTATGCTCAATAGAAGATTACAAAGCCAATAAAATAAAAAAGCACGAAGAGATTCGTCCAAGTAGACTCAAGTTTTTAATAGAATTATTTAAAACTACCAAAGTAATGGGAGAGCCTACATTACTTGCTCACAATGGACAGGTAGATCTTGAGCAATTTTCAGGTACTAAGCTTTATGCTTTTACTACTTTAGACGATAAAAAGCATACCATACATAGAATAGATAACCCTATAGAAATAGCGAGCCTTCAGCACAGTCTGGGGAATATTTCTGATTTCTATATAGCAGATGGGCATCATAGATCTGCCTCTACTAAAGAATTTAACGCACAGGTAAATCGACTAGATAATGATAAGTCTATGTGTTTTATTCTACAAGAAGATGTCTTAGAAATACTTCCTTTTCATAGGCTTATCAAGCCAGTAGTATCTGTGGCTACAGAAGATATAATAGCTGAGCTCAGTAAGGTTTTTAAGGTAACTAAATCTGAAAAATCTTTATACGAAATACAAGAGAGAAATACTTTTGGTCTATACGTTGGTAAGCAGTGGTATAAATTAATACCCAAGATTGTTCTGCAAAGAGCAGACATAGTAGAGATGGAAGAGCTTATAGTAAAAGGTGTATTTGGAATAGAAGATAGCCGCACCGATTCTCAAATATCATTTCACGCATTCAATAGCGGAGAGTCGCTACTTACTAATCTAGTAGATACTGATACCTACAGTATTGGCATAACCAGCAAAGCTTGTGATTTCTCCGAGGTGAGAGCTATAGCAGATGCTAATCAAACAATGCCTCCCAAATCTACATATATAGAACCCAAACTTAGATCTGGAATGATCATCCAAGAGTTTGGAATTGTAAAATAAACAAGGTCTAGTAAATTGAGTGTCTTTAGTCTTAAGCTAATGCAATAGACTTCTTAGTAGATAATTGATATACTACATAGATACCAAGACTAAATACTATTTGACTTACAAGTGTAGCTCTAAAGAAGGGTAGGCCTAACTCATAAGAAGTCATTAATCCTGCAAAATCCTTAGTATATTCTGGCATAGTGAGCCAAGAGCCTGCATTACTTATTAAAAAGAAGGCTACGGCAGCTAATAAACTACCACCTATAACTTTCGTGAGAGAAGCGTTTTTGTAAAAAAATGTTCCAATTAAAATTATAGCGGCAAATGACGCGTATACGAAAAAGAAGTCTGTAGTAAATAGATACTCCATATTTAGAGGATTACTAAAGCCTAATAAAATATCTCCTAGAAGTAGAGCACCTATTGGCACTACCCATCTCAATACCTTAGAGCTAAACAACATACCGCCCATTAGTGCTATAGCACCTAATGGATTAAAATTTGGTATTTGAAAAACAACTCTTATTAGTACTAGTGCTACGAGTATTACCGAAAGTAAAATTATATCCTGCTTTTTCATCTGATTTATATAAGTGACAGCAAAGTTAAAAATCTTTATGTCACAACGAAACAAGACAACCTGACAGCTACTTAATATTTGTTAATAAATGATTTGCAAAATACTAAAAATCAGAGTATTAAACTGTGTTTAAGAACCTAATTATAAGTGAATAAATTTAGTTTTAGGCTAAAATGTTTAACAAATGTTAATTTAACAAATGTTGATTGTTTTACATTTGTTAATAGAAGTGATGAGTATAAATAAGAGAGTAGAACAACTAGTAGAAAAAACAAGCACAAGCAAGTCTGCCTTTTCTGTAGCCACAGGTATAAGCACGGTAATACTATCTCACATAAGTTCTGGAAGGAACAAAGTGAGTCTTACCGCAGTAGAGCAAATACTAAAAGCGTTTCCTAGTGTGAGTTCAGATTGGTTAGTGCTAGGCAAAGGTTCAATGTTCAAAGACGCATTGGGAGATGACGTAGCATCAGAACTACAAGACAACTTAGATGCAATAGAGCAAGAGACACAACGCTACATAAAGTCTATGGAAAGTAAAATCAATAAAATGAAAGAGACAATTTTAGATTTAAGCTAACAATCTATTTACTCGTGTTTATATTGCCCGCTCATATGATTAAAAGCACCTTTACCATAACTTTACTTGTCTTTAGCCTGGTGGCTTTAGCTCTAATACCTCAATCCGTTTCTATAATCACTAGTCACATTAATAAGGTGCTAGCTAAAGATGGCTTTGTTCCCGAATTTGTAATTAATGATGAAGTGCCTAGTTCTGGCAATGTTATGAATTACTACGGTCAGCAGACCTATAAAGGGATACCAGTTTACAATACCGAATTTAATATAAGCCTGAGGAGCAGTGAAGTAGTGAATTTTAAGCATAAATTCATAGTAAATATCACTAACCTAATAGCTTCTGAAGATTTTGAGTTAAATGCTATAGATGCTTTAGCTAAATATACGGGTAAGGTATCTAATGCTATAGCTAGTGTATATGAAGATGCTAGTAATACACTTATAATAAGAGATAGAAGTATCTCAAATGAGGACATTCATATTAGTAGAATATGGGTGCTTGATGGTAATATGATAGTGCCTGCCTATAGTCTTGCTTTTTTAGAGCTAGAGGGTAAGCACTGGTACGATGCACGAGTAAGTGCTTCATCAGGGACATTACTAAGTAGAAATGACTGGATGACGGAGTGCCATTTAGAAGACTTGGGCAGTATATCTAGCCATACAGCTAAAACCTTGGCGTATTCTCCTAGAGTGGAGCAGGTGCAATTATCTAATAAGAAAACAGCTACAGCATCCTATAACGTATTTGCATACCCAATAGAAAGTCCAAATCACGGTAACAGAAGCGTAGTTGTAAGTCCAGAAAATACGGATGCTTCTCCTTTTGGATGGCACGATACCAATGGAGCTACAGGAGAAGAATTTACTATTACCCGTGGGAATAATGTGTATGCGAGTGAGGATATCGCAGGTGCAAACGTACCTGGTACTAGTCCAGATGGTGGGTCTACACTTACTTTTGACGCTAGCTTTGATGCAAATCAAAGTGCTGCAAATTTTACAGATGCAGCCATAATCAATCTATTCTATTGGAATAATGTAATGCACGATGTCTGGTGGCATTATGGATTTGACGAGATCTCTGGAAATTTTCAGAGTAATAACTACGGTAACGGAGGTGGAGACGATGACTACGTGCTAGCAGATGCACAAGATGGCAGTGGTACTAATAATGCAAACTTTGGTACTCCACCTGATGGTCAAAACCCTAGAATGCAGATGTTTCTTTGGAACTCTGCACCATCAGGAGACTATTTTGCAGTAAATAGCCCAGCTAACGTAGCAGGTAAGAAAGCAAGTAATAGAGCCCAGTTTGGCCCGCAACTTACTACCACACCTCTTACTGGGAATTTAGTATTGGTAGATGATGGGAGTGCTAATAGTGAGCAAGGATGTAATTCTTTGATTAACTCTACTCAACTAAATGGCAATATCGCTTTGATAGTAAGAAGAGGTTGTAATTTTACGGTTAAAGTAAAAAATGCTCAAGATGCTGGAGCTATAGCTGCTGTCATATATGACGATGCCGCCGGTAATCCGTCCCTAATGGGAGGAACTGATGTTACGGTATCTATACCTAGCGTAATGATTACTAACTCTGACGGAGCAGAACTGCTTAATCTTCTAAGTACACAGATAGTGAATGTAAGCCTATACGATTCTAGTAATGTAAGTGCTACTACTTTTGATAGTGATTTTGATAATGGAGTAATAGCACACGAGTACGGGCATGGAATTTCAAATAGACTAACAGGAGGACCTGCGGCTAGCGGCTGCTTGAGTAATGAGGAGCAAATGGGAGAGGGCTGGAGTGATTTTTTCTCATTAGTTATGACGCACCAATCGGGCGACTCTGCAAATCAGCTAAAAGGCATAGGAACGTATGTGAAAAACGAATCAATAACAGGTAGAGGTATCAGACCATATCCATATTCCGCTGATATTACCAGAAGCCCATACTCCTATGATGATATTAAATCATTTTCTATACCACATGGAGTAGGAAGTGTATGGTGCTCTATGTTATGGGACCTTTATTGGGTTATGATAGATAAATATGGCTACGATAGTGACATATATGATGGTACTGGAGGTAATAATAAGGCAATGCAGCTAGTCATCGACGGACTTAAACTTCAAAGCTGTAATCCCGGATTTGAAGATGGTAGAGACGCTATTCTACTAGCAGATAAACTGAATAATAACGGTGAAGATGAGCTGTTAATCTGGCAAGTTTTTGCTAGAAGAGGGTTAGGTTATGGTGCCGACCAAGGAAGTTCTTATGATAGAGGAGATGGATCTGAAGATTATGAAATACCGCCATATTTAAAAAATAACCTTGTGTTCGAAAAGTTAGCTGTTAGTGAATCTTTAAATAATGAAAACCTTTCTTATACTATTACAGCTTACAATAGGACTAGAGATGCTATTCATACTATAATAATAACAGATACGCTTAGCGGTGATGTGAGTCTGGTAAGTAGCTCACTAGCTTGTGGTGCAACGTTCACAAGTGGTATAATCTCTATATCGATAGATAGTATTGCTGCTAATGATTCCTTTATCTGCACATTTGATGTAGTTCCTAGTCTTTCTGTCACTACAGCATTAATTTCTGAAGATGACGTGGAAGACACCGAAAGCGAATGGACTGCAACGGAACTGCTTGGTGCTAACGGATGGGGTATTTCGTCTTTGAAAGCTAATAGTGGAGATAAAAGTTGGTTTGTTTCGAATCAGGACCAGAGTACAGACTACACGCTTGAGAGAAGTTTTGATTTAGCAGATCTTAAGAATCCTGTTTTTAGCTTCAGTCATTTTTATAATTCTGAAGAGACTTGGGATGGTGGTGTAGTAGAAATAAAAACAGAGTCAGGAGGCTGGCAAGACGCAGGAGAGCTATTTATAGAAAACGGATATAATAGTGCTATACAGATAAACCAAGCTAGTGCCATTAGCGGTAGAAATGCTTTTACAGGAAATAGTGTCACCTTTAATCAATCTACAATAAGCCTACAAGATTTTGCGGGTGAAACTATAAGCATAAGGTTCAGATTTGCCAGTGATGGAGCTGCAGGCGTAGAAGGATGGTATATAGACGATATGACCATGTCAGACGCTGTAGTAGTAACCAACTCAGCAACTGTAAACTATGGAGATGATAAAGTAGCTACTTCTGCTGTAAGTACCTTTATTACGGGAGCCCCAGTAACTAGTGTATCTAATTATAATTTATTGGATAATGTAAGGGTATACCCAAATCCTGCACGAAACTATGTGACTATAGATAATCAAACTACGCATTTATACTCATACCAACTTAGAACCCTTGACGGTCGAATATTAACAGAGAATAATGAGATAAAAGGAAGATTTAGAGTTGATTTGACAGATGTCGCCACGGGCGTGTATCTACTTACAGTATCAGAAAATGATACAAGAAGAACATTCAAGGTTATGACTAAATAATAGAACGGAGACATACTAAAAAAGGAGCTAATCGACGATTAGCTCCTTTTTTTATGTTAAGTGTTGACTACTTAAGACCTTTTTTTGATCTCATCTCTGAGCATAGCTGCTCTATCATAATCTTCTATTTGAATAGCTTTGTCGAGTTCTTTGTTTAAATCTACAAGAGATAGTGAATTTAAGCTATTGACTTCTTTTTGCTTTGGTTCAAATGTTTGCTTGCTTCTTTCTGCATCGTCCATATCTGCCTCATCATCTGCATCGTATATGATTCCGGCATTATCCATAATATTCTTGTAGGTATAGATAGGGCACTTGGCTCTGAGGGCCATAGCAATGGCATCTGACGTCCGAGAATCTATGACATGCTGCTCACCATTTTGTTCGGTTACCAATTTTGCATAAAAGACACCTTCCTTAAGCTGGTCTATTATTACTTCTTTTAGCTCAATACTATATTTTGTAAATGTGTCGAACATAAGATCGTGAGTTAGTGGACGCTGTGGAGTAAGACCCTCTATGACTAAAGCTATAGACTGAGCTTCGTAACTGCCGATAACTATAGGGAGTTTTAATTCTCCATTTTCTTCTCCTAAGATTAACGTGTAGCTATTCCTTTGAGAATGTCCAGATGTTAGCCCTACAATATTTAATTCTATTTTTTCGCCCATAGCGATACTTACTTAACTATTATTAGGCTTAGCCTTTTAATTCGTTTACTCTTTTGAGAAGTTTTGGTAATACCATGAAAGCATCCCCAACTATTCCATAATCTGCAGCCTTAAAGAAGGGAGCCTCTGGGTCCGTATTTATAACACAAATCACCTTACTACTTCCTACACCGGCAAGATGCTGAATAGCACCTGAGATACCTGCAGCTATATATAGATTTGGTTTAATAGTAATACCTGTTTGACCTACGTGCTCACTATGTGGTCTCCATCCCATATCGCTTACAGGTTTAGAGCATGCTGTAGCAGCACCCAAAGCATTTGCTAAGTCTTCTACCATATGCCAATTTTCTGGTCCTTTTAGTCCTCTACCTGCACTTATTACGAGTTCTGCTTCTGTCAATGGTATTTTACCTGTCTCTTTATTAGTAGATACTATAGTTGTATTAATAGCATCTGAGGTTACAGATACACTTGCAGCTTCAGCAGATACATCACTACCGTCACTGTTTATCTTATATGAATTAGGTATAATAGTTAGTACCTTCTTGTCATTATTTATAGATATATGTGCCATAGCTTTACTAGAAAAACTAGTCTTCTTTACAGTAAAACCACTATCTGTATTAGCCATATCTACTACACCTGTTACCAGTGCAGCCTCATTTTTTACCGCTACCAGTGGAGCTATTGACTTCCCTGTATAGGTTTGCGATATTACTATCGTATCTCCTCCATTCGCTTGAGCTACTTCACTAAGTGCCTTAGCATATGCCTGCGGATTGAATGTAGTAAATACATCACCAGAAACATTCAATTCTTTGTCTGCTCCGTATGTACCTAAATTTTCTGGGCCTTTATTGCCTATAGATACTGCAATACACTCTGTAGATAGCTTTGTAGCTAGGTCTTTACCATAAGTCACAGCCTCAAAACTTGACTTCTTATATACTCCGTTGTCGCTTTCAGCGAATACTATAACTGCCATGATCTTAAAATAATTTTTCTTCGTTGTGTAAAATATCTATTAACTGCTCTGCGTTTTCGGCATCTATCATTTTTACCCCACTTTTAACTGGTGGCAACTCATACTTAGATACACTTGTGTAATCATATTTATCTACAGCAGGTACGACATTTAGTGGTTTACTACGAGCCATCATTATACCTCTCATGTTGGGTATTCTAGGTTCGCAAAGGTCTTTTTGGGCACTTACTACGCACGGTGTGTTTGCAGTTAGCATTTCTCTGCCTCCGTCTATATCTCTAGTAGCCTTTATGGTATTACCCTCAGCATCTAGTTCCATAGCTACGTTTATAAACGGCCAGCCTAGCATTTCTGCCACTAGACCTTGCACTTGTCCACCATTATAATCTATAGACTCTCTGCCAGTAAGTACTAAATCGTATTCGCCAGCTTTGGCTTGTTCTGCTATTTGAGCAGCTACATACATACCGTCTTTTGGACTAGCATCTACGCGTATAGCATCTCCGGCACCCATTGCTAAGGCTTTTCTTATCACGGGTTCTGTATCTGCTTCACCCACGGTTATTACGGTTACAGATCCACCATTAGCTTCTGTCATTTCCAAAGCTCTGGTAAGCGAAAGTTCATCATAAGGATTTATAATAAACTGTACCCCAGCCTTGTTAAACTGCGTATCGCCATCGGTAAAGGTGATTTTAGTGGTAGTATCTGGGACTACACTTACACATACTAATATTTTCATTCTAAAAATTTGTATTAAAATTGAGGTGCGAAAGTAAGATTAATTGAGTAAAATAGAGGAGAATATGGAGAGAATAGAACAGATTAAAACGTTTTTAAATGATACACCAGAAGATACATTTCTAAACTATGCCTTGGCCATAGAGTATGTGGCTCTGGCAAAGGATTCCGAAGCTCGTACAATTTTCGAAAAGTTGCTTCTTCAAGGGCCTGATTACTCTGCTACCTATTATCACTTAGGTAAGCTATATGAGCGACAAGAAGAGGATCAACTAGCTGAAGAGACTTATCAAAAAGGTATGGAGGTAACTAAAAGACTAGGGGAGAAGCATGCCCATGGCGAGCTTCGCGGTGCATATGAAGAATTAACATTTTAAAGTCATTAAGTAAGCTTGTTAGTATAGTAGATGTCAATCATAACTTGGTTTAGGTACAATGATTTGTAAATTTACACGAGTCATTGCAACGTTAATGCATCTAATTACAAGATAGCTACTCTTCAAAATAAATGGAAATGGGCAAGAGCTTTGGGTGAGTAATGTTATTAGTTTGCTACGTAAGTAGCCTAGCATATATTTGCTCGATAAAGTATGAGTACATTTCAAGCTAAGGATCAAAATTTTGAATCTAAAATAAGAGAAAGACTTAGCGGTCAGCATTTTATGCACCTTATGGGATTTGATATTACTACAATACTTGCTGGTGAAGTTACAGGAGAAATGAAACTGGAACAAAAACATCTACAGCAATACGGCTTTGTACATGGAGGTGTCACTGCTACTATTTTAGATATCACAATGGGATTTGCAGCTTATAGCCTAATGCCCTTGGGCAAAGGAGTAGTAACTGCTAACATTAGTGTAGACTATCTCCATCCTGGAGATGGTGATCGTATTATAGCTGTTGGTTCTGTAGAAAAACCAGGTGGGAAAATGGTGTTTACTTCAGGTAAGGTATATATAGAAAAGAATGGTGTACGTAAGTTAATAGCGAGTGCTAGAGCTGTAATGGCGGTAATAGAGAGTAAAATAGACTCCTAAGTAAGACTCATCTCAAGCAAATTATCCATTTTATCTTTTAGGTTATCACTACTTGTTTCGTTGTGGTGCTTTACAGAGTTTGTCGCATAATCTACCGTATAATCTTTCATCCAAGAATTATAATTTTGGGCTAATGCTATGATGCCATCTAAAATTTCGTTTAGCTCAGCATTGGTCATTGTAGGATGTACTGACATTCTAATCCAACCTGGCCTTGTAGAGCAGTCTCCTTTATCTATCATTTGAGATATTTCACTAGATGTATGACTATCTAAATTTAGCAGGTAGTGACCATAAGTTCCTGCACATGAGCAACCTCCTCTAGTTTGTATACCAAACTTATCATTCAGCATTTTTACCCCTATATTATAATGTAACCCATCTATATAGAAAGATACTACGCCAAGTCTATGCTTATGTTCTGCAGCTAAAATATGCAAATTTTCTATTGGTCCGAGTCTACTCCAAACCGTATCGAGTAATTCTTCTTCACGTCTCATTATATTGGCTGTACCCATTTCTTCCTTTAGATTAATACAAAGAGCTATTCTTATGGTCTGTAAAAAGGCAGGAGTGCCACCATCTTCTCTCACCTCTATATCATCTACAAATTTGTG
>DNBZ01000258.1:0-1229 GCA_003484585.1 Bacteroidota bacterium
ATCACCTACCGCAAACTTATTATTAGTATTACCTATCAAAATAAGGATATTAGAGCCATACGAACAGCCGCTGAGCAAAATCCATTCTCATATACTCCATCTACCAATCAGACTTTTGCCAACTATGGAAATCTAAAAACTGCAGGAAACGTATCGCGTGGTATCGGTTTCGGGAATGCACAAGACGTAGTAGTAAATTCTAATCTGAATCTAAGACTGAGTGGCACTCTAGCTAACGATGTGGAAGTGCTTGCAGTAATCAGTGATGAAAATAACCCCATACAACCAGAAGGGAATACCCAGCAGATACAAGACTTTGATCAGGTGTATATTACGCTTAAACGAGATAGCTTAAAGCTTACTTTGGGCGATTTTCTAATGAGTAGGCCAGAAAATTCCTATTTCATAAACTACTATAAAAAATCGAGAGGTGTGCAGCTCAGCAATGTAAAATGGTACGATAAGTGGCGAGTGACAACAGAAGCGGAAGCCGCCATCTCCAGAGGTAGATTTAGCAGAAATACCATAGAAGGAATAGAAGGTAATAGTGGTCCGTACAGACTGTCAGGAGATAACGGTGAGATATTTATAGTAGTAATAGCTGGAACGGAGAATGTTTATTTAGATGGTAAGCAGCTTGAAAGAGGTGAAGATAATGACTATGTTATCAATTACAATACAGGCGAGATTACTTTCACTCCACGCATACTTGTTACAAGATATAGCAGAATAGTAGCCGAGTTTCAATACTCAGATCGTAACTACGGAAGATCCGTGGCACATTTAGGTACGGCAATTACCAAGGGTAAATTTACTGTATACGCCAATGGTTTTAACGAGATGGATTTGCGTTCGCAGCCTTTTCAGCAAAACTTGAATGGCTACGACTCACTGCTGGGCAAAAGTGCTACTGATATACTTGCAGAATCTGGCGATAGCTTGGCATTTTTTTCTAATGTAAGACCGCAAACTGCGTATAATAATGACAGAATAATGTATACCCGAGCAGAGGTAGGAGGAGAGCAACGCTATTCTTATGCAGCAAATCCAGACACAGTAGCTCAGTTTTACGAAGTTATTTTTAGTAATGTAGGTTTTGGGAATGGTAGCTACCGACAAGCACAGTCCGCAGCCAATGGTAAGGTTTTCGAATACATAGGGATAAATGCTGGGGACTACGATCCTATAGAAGTACTCGTAGCACCGCAGCGGCTCAATACACTCAATCT
>DNBZ01000258.1:1303-12649 GCA_003484585.1 Bacteroidota bacterium
AGCTTGGATAAAAATACGCTATCTTCTTTGGATGACTCAGATAATCAAGGCTTTGGACTTAAGTTGTTTCAAACTACCAATAAAAGACTAAAGGACTCTTCTTGGTTATTTACTTCAGATCTCAACTACGAACTAGTAAGTGATAAATACAACTATGTAGAGAGATATCGAAATGTGGAGTTTGATAGAAAGTGGAATAAAGTACTGACTAATCCAAGTGCTCTTGCTCAATTTATACCACAGTACGAACATATAGCCAACGCTACTTTTGGACTAGCTAAATCGCCGGGCAAATACGTAAACAACAATACTTCAGTTTTCTATAGACCGAACAGCTTCACTGGGTTTTCTAACTTGACTAACCTAGGTGCTATTTGGAAAAAGATAAGCATTGTGTCTTCTCTGGAGCTACTCAACTCTGCTACAGCCTTAAGCGATACAAGTGAAGTGAGTAATGCTTTTCATAGTGCATCGGCAACACTTAGTAGACCTATCTGGAGGTTGGTAGGTGGTTTAGGTTTTGCAGACGAAAGAAGTGCTTTTAAAAAGGACACCTTGCAGTTGCAGAGTTACAGCTACAGAAGCTATTCCGTGTTTATCAGAAATAGTGATACTAGCCGACTTAAGTATAATCTAAACGCCACACAGAGAATAGACGATAGACCTAAAAACAATGAGTTAGCCACCGCCACTATTGGTAGAGACATTAATCTGCAAAGTTCCTATACTTCTAAAAAAAGTCAGCGAGTAGATTTCAATACTATTTATCGTCAGTTACAAATAAAAGATACCACTCTGAGTACTAAACCCGTGGAGCGAACCTTGCAAAGTAGAATAGAGCTAGATTTTCATTTTTGGAAGAAATTTATACGCTCACGCACATTCTACCAAGTAGGCACAGGGCAGGAGCAGAGGCGAGAGTTTCAGTATCTGCAGGTGCAAGCGGGTAATGGTGTGTATATTTGGAATGACTACGATACCAATAATATTAAAACACTCAATGAGTTCGAGGTAGCGTCTGATCTAGATAGAGCACGAGCCGATTATATAAAAATATTCACGCCTGTAGCAGGATTTATTACTACCAATAGCAATAAAATAAGTCAGACTATTGAGTTGAATCCTGCTGTTTTTTATACCCAAAAATCGAGTAAGAAGGCTGTATGGGCTAGATTTAATAGTTTAACTACACTCATATTAGATAAGAAGATACTCCCCACTTCCATAGGTCAATTCCTTAATCCTATTCAGCAAAACTTAACAGATACTAATCTCATTAGTAATTCGCAAAGCTTTAGAAGTACCTTGTTTTACAATAGAGGAAACCCGAGATACGGTATAGACTATACCTATATTAATAATAACTCTAAAGTGCTGCTTACTAATGGATTTGATAGCCGATCTATACAAGACAATATACTGAATACACGTATAAACATAGGAAGGAAACTAACTTTAGATACACGCTTGGTGCAGGGAGATAGACTGTATTTAAGTCAGTTTTTTGCAGATAGAAGCTACCAGTACCAATACTACGAAGTAGCACCTAAACTCGCATTAGTGATTAAAAACACCTATAGATTTGAGCTGCTCACTAAGTATTATAAGGCTACCAATAAAGCAGAGTATGGAGGAGAAAGTTCTGAAAACATAGAATTGGGAGGTACCTTTAAGTATACCCAAGCAGGAAAAGGGACGATGAATATAGGAGCTAAGTACATTAAAGTAAAATACGATGGGGATACCCGTTCTACTTTAGGATACGAACTACTTCGTGGACTGCAAAATGGAGACAATACCACTTGGAATGTAGGCTACCAACGTACCTTGGCCAATAATATACAAGTAATAATAAGCTACGATGGTAGAAAGAGCGAAGACGCTCCAATGATACACATCGGTAGGCTAGTCGCTAGGTACTTGTTCTAAGACTACTTTACTAGTCTAGTGCCATCCTTTTCCAGAGTCACTATTTTATTCTTGTATAGATTTCCCAGTGCTTTTTTGAATGCCTTTTTACTCAAATTAAAAACATTACGTACATCATCGGGCTTACTTTTATCCGTGTATGGAATAAAACCATCATTTTTTTGTAGCTCAGCAAGCACACGCTTAGATGCAGAGTCTATAATGTTGCGATAGCCCATTGCTTCTAGTACTATGTCTAGTTTGCCATCGGCTCTTATTTTTTTAATATATGCTGTCACAGTATTGCCTATTTGAAGAGTTTTATGAATGTCTGACTTAAAAATAAGACCTTGATATTGTCCGTTTACTATTACGTTTATGCCTAAATCACTGCGTTTGTATGCGAGTATTTTTACCTCATCACCTTCTTCTACATCTAGGTCTTCGGTAAATAGAAAATCTTCTATCTGTCCACTACCTATTAGTCTATCCGTTTCTTCATCTAGTAAAAAGAAGACAACGTATGATTCGCCAACTTCCATTTTTACGGGTTGCTCGCTATACGGTACGAGTAGCTGCTTCACTATACCCATATCTACAAAAGCCCCAGCATTGTTCACATCTTTGACCTCAAGATACGCAAACTGCTCTAGCTCTACCTTAGGAGTAAGAGTAGTAGCGGTAAGGCGTTGATCGTTGTCTTTGTATACAAATACAGAGATTTCATCGCCTAGGTTTAGACTTTCTGCTACGTACGCATTAGGCAGTAATACTTCATTTCCGTCCCCGTCCATGAGATAACATCCGTTTTCTGTGGTACGAGCAGCTTTTAGTAAGTTGGTTTTTCCTATTTCCATTGGAGATTGCAAAGGTAGCTATAGTTATGTTATTCTTCTAACACACCTACACAGTCCATTCTATCAAAAACTGTAGCCGAATGTGGAGCGTCTTGAAGCTCTTCTGTAAGGTCTTGCCCAGCCCAGTGCTCGTAGTGTTTGCCCTCTCGCCAGAGCCTACTACGAGTCACGTCGTACACTAATCCTTGGTACGCCACCCAAATGAGTTCGTGGTCTTGTCCGTTTCTCAAGCTAAGTGTCCTCTTCGAAATTTTAGGTAAGTTGTTGTCTTTCTTATTCACGGGTGTATTTTAGCCCTCAATTTTAAAACAATGCGTGTAAAAGTTCTCATAGTATTAGTAATTGTTTACATCTTGGCGGCTTTTGCTTGGCTCACTTTTTCACTCCTCAACTATGCCAACACGGACTACAAGTTAAAAAATGATATACTGAAAGCAGGTCTCAATGCCTGCACATTGCAAGTCATGCAAAATGCCAAAAATGGTAATTTGGGTGCAGATTCTACGGAAACGTATTATCTAAAACAACTACAAATAGATTTTGACTCTACGCAACTTAAGTCATTTATAAAGCAACGATTCAGTAATAGTTATATAGCATCTATAGCTACAGTAGGTATAGATAAGGTAGTGCAGCTGAGTATTAATCCTACCAAGTTGCAACAGTTAGAAGAAGAGCGTTTTCAGCAAAGAAATATTTGGCTTTATCAGAGTATTTTACTTTTGGTACTAGTAGCCTCTGGTATCTATGGCGTCTATTACAGTATAGATAGTATCTACCAGCTCAATAAGAGACAAAACAACTTTTTGCTTAGCGTTACCCACGAGTTTAAAACTCCCATAGCAGCAATCCGTCTAATGCTGCAAACGAGTAAAAACCCTAAAGTAAAAGAGGAGAAAAAAGCGGAACTCATAGAAAATAGTATTCAGAATACTTTTAGACTAGAAGAACTAGCGGAGAATATGCTCGTTTCTATGCAGATAGAAAACGATAAATATCAGTACGCACTCTCCACAGTAGATCTAAGCGAAATGCTAAATCAGGTAATTGATAATCAGAGTATAAAAGGGGAAATAACGGGTACTATAGAACCTGGCCTTACCCTTACAGGAGATGGTTTTATTATGCGAATGGTCGCTAATAATTTAATAGAGAATGCTTTTAAGTACAGCGATAATCAACCTATCGAAGTAAATCTCTATATGCAGGGGACTAAGAAAGTGCTAGAAGTAAAAGATATAGGAGTGGGGATAGCCAAGGAAGATTATAAAAAAATATATAAGAAGTTTTTTCGTGTACAAGATGAGGAAACACGTACAACCAAGGGTACAGGCTTAGGCTTATTCATAGTAAAACAGGCTGTAGAAAGGCATCGTGGAAAAGTGGCTGTAATGGCCAATAAACCAAGAGGTTCTGTGTTTAGAGTTGAGTTGCCGTGATATTATTGTGATACTCCGCTGACTTAAAAATGATTTATAATTTTTTACTTTGTAAGAGTAAAGAAAAAGGGAGTTAAATAAAGAAACATGAGCACAAACACGAAGAAAAGAATACTACTAGTAGAAGATGAAAAGCATCTAGCCGAAACCATAAAGTTGAACCTAGAAATCGAAGATTTTCATCCCATAGTTCGGTATGACGGTGCTTCTGCTATCTCTACCTTCAAAGAGCAACGTTTTGATCTAGTAATACTAGATATTATGATACCTAATATAGATGGTATAGCTGTGTGCGAAAATATACGTCTGCATGATTCGGATGTGCCTATTATGTTTTTAAGTGCCAAAAGTTCGGCAGAAGATCGCGTACTAGGACTTAAAAAAGGGGGAGACGACTACCTTACAAAGCCGTTTAACATAGAAGAACTAATGCTACGTATCAATAAACTGATAGATAGAAAGCTAGATAATGGCAGCTCTAATTCTGTAAGTGAATATGAGTTTGGCAAGAATTCTGCAAATTTTGATAGCTATGAAGCAGTAGGCAGTGATGGTAAATTTTCCCTTACCAAAAAAGAAGCTCTTCTGCTCAAGCTACTAATAGAAAATAAAGACGAAGTAGTAAGTAGAGAAAAAATACTACAAACAGTATGGGGCTACTCAGTATATCCAAGTACACGTACTATAGATAACTTTATTCTTGCGTTTAGAAAATACTTTGAAGAAGATCCTAAAAATCCAAAGTTTTTCTTGTCGCTACGTGGAGTGGGATACAAGTTTGTCAATACATAAATCTACGAGCAGTTCTCTAACTATTTTCTAGGTTACTTGTTTATAACTTGCAGTGGCTTGTAGTCTAAGCTAGTAACAGTAATTGATATCTTTGCCCGTTCATTTTTATGCACGAGCAAATACTCATAGTCGATTTCGGTTCTCAATTCACACAGCTTATAGCACGGAGAATAAGAGAGCTCAATATTTATTGCGAAATACATCCGTTCAATAAACTTCCTAAACTAGATAAAAATCTAAAAGGCATCATTATGTCTGGCAGCCCTGCATCTTGCACACAGCCAGAAGCACCGGTAGCCGACTTAGATTTTATGCAATTGGATGTGCCGGTTCTAGGTCTCTGCTATGGAGCACAGTTTCTAGCAGCGAGAAACGGTGGAGTGGTAGAAAAATCAAATCATCGAGAGTATGGAAGAGCAAATCTTACTATTTTACAAGAAAATAAATTACTAGAAGGAATCTCCGACGGCAGTCAAGTATGGATGAGCCATGGAGATACTATTCTCACTATGCCAACTAATACATCTATTTTGGCCAAAACAGATAGTATTCCAGTAGCAGCATATAAGTTTACAGACAGGGAAGTGTACGCCGTACAGTTTCATCCAGAGGTGAGTCACAGTACAGATGGTCTGCAGCTATTACAAAACTTTACGAAGAATATATGCGGATGTACAGGCGACTGGACTCCAGCACACTTTGTAAGCGAGAGTGTAGCCTATTACAAAGAGACTATAGGAAATGATAAAGTAATCATGGGCCTTTCTGGTGGAGTAGATAGTAGTGTGGCAGCTTATATCTTAAATGAGGCTATAGGAAGTAACTTAGTTGGTATTTTTGTAAATAACGGACTCCTACGTAAGGATGAGTACCAGAGTGTACTGGATGCGTACAATGGATTAGGACTAAATGTAATAGGTGTAGATGCCAGCGAGTTATTCGTAAGCCGTCTAGCCGGTGTGAAAGATCCGGAAACTAAAAGAAAAATAATAGGGAATACCTTTATAGAGGTATTTGATGCAGAAGCATCTAAAATAGAAGATGCTAAATGGCTGGGGCAAGGCACTATATACCCAGATGTCATAGAATCGGTATCTGTAAACGGTCCTTCGGCCACTATCAAGTCGCATCATAATGTAGGCGGATTACCAGATGATATGAAGATGAAACTAGCGGAGCCGTTACGTTTACTTTTCAAAGATGAGGTGAGACGCATAGGAGCGGAGCTAGGTGTACCTAAAATTATTTTAGAGCGACATCCTTTTCCTGGTCCAGGCTTGGCTATTCGTATCATAGGAGATATCACACCCACTAATATCGCAATCTTACAAGAGGCCGATGCTATCTTTATCAATGAGATGAAGGTGAGAGGAATATATGATGATATTTGGCAAGCAGGTGCAATATTCTTACCTGTACAATCCGTTGGAGTAATGGGAGATGAGCGTACCTACGAAAACGTAATAGCACTTAGAGCAGTAACTTCTGTAGATGGCATGACAGCAGATTGGGCAGATTTGCCCCATTCTTTCTTGGCCGCAGTCTCTAACAAAATAATCAATCAAGTAAAAGGTATAAATAGAGTAGTATATGATATTAGTTCAAAACCGCCTGCGACTATTGAGTGGGAATAAGCTTTTAGGAGTCATCCTAATACTTTTACTTCTTATATCTTGTGGAGCTTTCAGAAAGACAGCAAAGGTAGAGTGGCCTGCGGACGACGTTATAGTTGTGAATCCAGATAAAGGAGATGATATATCTGATAATGTAGATACAACAGATAAAAAGGAGGATAAAGATGAAGAAGCATTGGTGTATTCTTCTGTCTTTTTCAAAGGAGATAAGTTCAAAGTGCCTAGGCATAAGCAGAATTTTAATATAGCGATACTACTTCCTTTTCATACCGATGCTGCTAACAGTATCATAGATATGCGTAGATCTGAGCTAATGTTAGAATACTACCAAGGTGTCAAAATTGCGATTCCAGAAATAGAGAAACTTTCATCTAGCTACAAGCTTCATTTTTATGATACGGATAATGATACCAGTACGCTAAAGCTTCTGCTCAACAAGCCAGAAATGAAGACTATGGACCTAATCATAGGCCCTACAGACGATGATCAAGTGCGTATAGCAGCATACTTTGCCCGCAAAAGAGAAATTCCACTCTTTTCGCCTATCACCACTACAGATAAGCTTTGGAGTAATAATCCATATGTTTTTAATCTAAACCCATCGGATCAAATGCAGGCTATGCAATTTTTGAAATGGTTTAAGAAAGCCCATAATGGCGAGAAGCTAATCATAGTGAGAGACGGTAAGCGATTTGACAAAGGCTTTGGCCAGGCACTAGTTGATGAGTGTATCGCCCAAAAAATCGACTTTAGTAAAATGGCATTTTCCAGATATATGAACTGGAATGATTTTCTAAGTGCAGGTAAAAACGTAGTGGTAAATACCAGTCAAGACAAGACCAATATGAACTCTGCTGTAACAGGTTTACTGAGTCAATCTGATAGAGTAACACTTGTAGGACCAGAGGATTGGATGAGTTTTACGAGTGTAGACTTTAACCAGCTGGAACGTCTTAAGATTACCTATGTAAGCACCAACAAAGCAAATGTACCCAATAAGTTTACTACACAGGTAATAGAAAACTATAGGTCTATTTATAAAGATGACCCCAGCTGGTACACCTATATGGGGCACGATCAAGTCCTTTTTGCATGTGAGGTGTTAGATGCCTTTGGTAAATATTTTCCTTTGTTTATAGAAGGCAAGTCTATACCCTATGCCAATACCAACATAAAACTTACCAAAACAACCACGTGCTTTCAAAATAAGTACATTCAATTATTTGAGCTCCGAGAAATGGAGCTTAGATCAATCAAAATAGATTAACATGAGATATTATAGATCAAGATTTAGCAGTGCTCTGCAGTTGCTAGAGCGATACGAGTATCCAGAGCCTTTTCACATAGCGGCTAAGAATTTTTTTAAGCAAAGCAAGAAGTTTGGTTCCAAAGACAGGAAATCAATCTCTGAGATATGCTATACCTACCTGAGAATGGGGCTTACTCTAGGTCATATGCCAGTAAAAGATGGACTACTTATTAGTGGTTTATTACTTCATTTTGATGATGAAAGCTATTGGAATGATCAAAGTAAAGAGTTAGGCCTAACCTACAGTATAGAACCAGGTTTCTTTGAGTCTGACAATGCATTTGATGCCATTGAAAAATGGGCTGGAAAAGAGATTAGTTTCTATCCTCCTGAGCATCTAATGGAGCAGTTTGGGCATTATAATGACGCTGCCAACCTGAGGTATAGACCAAAGAACTGGGCCAAAGATCATACGGACAAAGAGCCTCGTAATCTAGGAGCTATAGGATGTAGAGAGCTAGCTGTAAATCAAGGGTTAGAAGATACTGTGCAAGTGCAAGATTTGTCTTCTCAGTACATCTGTACTCATATACCCGTAGCAGAAGGAGATAAGCTATGGGACGTGTGTAGCGGATCAGGAGGCAAGAGTTTAAACCTAGCTTCTGGCGGAGAAGGGCAATTCTACCTGAGTGATATGAGCCCTGCCACTATAGAAAATGCTAAGTCTCGTTTTAGAGCTATGCACTATGAAGCTTCTTTTGGTATAGCAGACCTAACCAAGGAAGTTAACAGTGTAAAGTTTAGTGGTGAAATCATTGGAGATTCTTACTTCGATACCATAGTAGCAGATGTGCCGTGTAGCGGCAGTGGTACTTGGTTTCGTACACCAGAGCACTTTACTCGTTTCGACTATGCAAGCTTAGCCAAGTATGCTGAAAAGCAAAAAGCAATTGTTAAGAATGCAATTTCATTCCTAAAAAAAGAAGGCAAGTTCTACTATATTACGTGTTCTATTTTTAAAGAAGAAAATGAAGAAGTACGTGATTGGATATTAGCTAATACGGATCTGAAGATGGAAGAGGAGATAGCCTTTGATGGTATTCGCCAGAAAGCTGACGGGATGTATATGGTAAGCTTTACCAAATAAAATTCTTTTTTCAAACCCGTATTAAACCACCTTCACTTACGAGAATTACATCGGATATTTTTACGATGTCCTTGTACATTTTGCTTCCGTTTACCGAGCCCCAAGCAGGTAAAATAAGTTGTGTTGCAGATAGATAGTAGGCAGGCATTTTGGTATGTTGCCTTGCTTTGTAGCTAAAAATAAAGGCAGGATGTAGGTGGCCACAGATATGTACAATATCACTTTCTGCAGGTTTGTGGTAGAGGAGTATCCTATCTAGCTCGTAAGCCTCTTTGCAGAGTATCTTAGAACGAAGAAACGAATGTCTATCGTAGATTGCCTAGTATGAGTTCTGCGTCTATATCACCTAACCGCCGTCTATAAGCTCATTTTTTATGTTGAAATTGGTATGATATAAGTCTCCTAAAAACACAAGTTTAGTTAGATATAAGCGTTTAATTAGTTTTAAAATAACATTTAGATCATTCAGTAAATGGTCTTTACTGAGCGGGATGCCATTGGTTCTAAAGTGGCTAGCTTTGCCCTCATATACATTAGCTATGAGAAGTATCTTGTGCTCTTTCCAGTACACTGCTTTCTCTGGTAAGAGTGCAAAGTGCTGGTCTGCTAATTCTATATCTAGCTCCGCTTTTTGTACTATTTGTTAATTGTTTCTCTTAGTTTTTTGGGTAATGAGCCTACCACTAAATTATAGCTCTCATCTACCATTTTTAGTATGAAATCGTCACTAGCATCTTGGTGAAATTTAACCGTGTTCCAATGTTTTTTACTCATATGGTACCCAGGTTCTATAGCGATATAGTTGGCACGCATTTCTTCGGCATTCTCGGGATCACATTTTAGGTTCACAGATTGAAAATTTGAAATACTGAATAAGCAAAACATCTTGCCGTGTACCTTCATTACCAAAGGGTCTGGACCAAAAGGAGTTCCCTCCGTAGTATAGGGTTTAGCCAAGCAGTATTCTCTTAATATTTCAATATCCATTTGATTTATATAAAGTGAATTTATCGTCTGAGTAGAGTACCTCTGCCTTGCTAATAAAAATGGGCTGGTCTCGCTTAAACCAATCTGTAAATCTACTGTAGCAAATCACATAGTCCATATCTAGCCTATTCAGATATAGGGTGAAAGGGCTTTCGGCACGCTGCATCTCTTCTAAGTTTATCGTTACGCCTTTTCTATCTAAGTATACCAGTACAAAATTTGGTTCTTGAGAGTATACAGACATGATAGATGCCTCGGCTGGTAGTATTTTATCTACTTTTTCTTGAGCACCGATAAGCCAGTTTCGTTCGTAGTACTCGGCATAGTTGTTAATCCAAACTACTTCGCTCATCCTATTAAAATAAGCATTATTGCCTTGTGAGAAGGAGACTAGAGCAAAAATGCTTGCTAAAACCATACTAGTACGAGGGTGAATATACTCGGATACATAAGCTGTACCTTTTAATATAATGTAAAGTGTTATGGGTAAGAAGGTGGCTATCACATAGTAGTCGTGATTCATAAACTGCACCCCAAAGAGCAATAGAATAGTAAGCAAACCGGTGCCTACTAAGAGTGTAAGTTGCGTATTTTTATTGCGTAGACTAATGCTCTTTCTACGGTATATAGCTATCAGAAAAAGTACGCCTATTACTAGTCGCTGTGCTCCATTAAAATATTGAGATTTGAATCTACTAGCGGTATCGAATATTTGGAAAAATTCAGCTAAAGATTTTACTTCCATCGTATTACTTAGGAATACAAAGGAGTAGTACAAAGTATTGCGTTGGCTTACGTGTACTATGTCGTAGTAAGCTACAAACGAACCTATTAGAATGAATATGAGAGTAGAAAATGTGAACTTCTTATTGTTAACTGTAACTAGTGTAGCTATGTACACTATTCCAAAAGCTATAGCGATAAATAGTACCCAAGGAACTAATACTTCATTTTTATAAAGAAAAAAATTGAGAGCTGTTAAAAGAACTGCAGCTATAGTGATTACTCTATGCTTTATATTTTTTAAATTCCAATGCCTTAAAAAATAGATAGCCATAAAACTAATGAAATAGATGCCTGAGGAGGTCTTAATAAGCAGGGAGAGTCCGCTTACTATTAAAATGAGATATAGATATTTTTCAAAATCTTTATGGAATAGATATAAGCAAAAAAGTAAGAGGCTTAGGCCTAGCACATCGGGCAAAAAGTTATAAGAGTAGTATAAGAGGACTGGAGAGCTGAGTATGCCTAAAAGCATCAAAGATCTAAAGATAATTTTCTCTTTTTTGAGTAAACTAAAAACAAGGATAAAAAAGCTAGTAAACAATAGGGT
>DNBZ01000002.1:0-6496 GCA_003484585.1 Bacteroidota bacterium
GACTATGCGGTTTTACTCAATATTACTCCAGATCACTTAGACAGATATGACTCATTACAAGGGTATGTAGATTCTAAGTTTAAGATCAATCAAAATCAAAAATCAGGACAACGATTCATTTATTGTGCTGATGACGAGACTATTACGAATCAACTAAAGCATCACACTACAGAAGCAGAGCTTATTCCTTTTACCTACGATGGTGGGCCATTGGAGCAAGGAGCTTGGGTAGAGGACAATCAAATCAACATAAAACTTAACAAACCAAAAACAGAATTCATTATGTCAGTAGAACAATTAACTATCGCAGGAAACCACAACACTTACAATTCTATGGCGGCTTCTATCATCGCCAATTCTTTGCTTATCAGAAAAGAAACTATCAGAGAAAGTTTGTCAGACTTTAAAAATGTAGAGCATCGCCTAGAGTATGTAGGTAAGGTGAAAGGCATTAATTTCATAAATGATAGTAAGGCTACTAATGTAAACGCAGCTTGGTATGCACTAGAAAGTGTAGAGGATCCGATAATCTGGATAGCTGGTGGAGTAGATAAAGGAAATGACTATGAGTCTCTTAGTCCTTTAGTGAAATCTAAAGTGAGAATAATAGTATGCCTAGGTAAAAATAATATGAAACTACACCAAGCATTTCGTAAGGATGTAGATATGATGATAAATGCTAACTCTGCTCAAGAAGCTGTAGATATAGCATACGGACTTGGCGAAAAAGGCGAGACTGTGTTGCTTTCTCCTGCTTGTGCCAGTTTCGATTTATTTGAAAATTACGCGGACAGAGGAAACCAATTTAAGAGAGCCGTTAGAAGTCTGTGAAAGAGTTCTTTGGGAAATATCTGAAAGGTGATCCAGTCATTTGGCTGGTGGTGTTCGTGCTATCTATATATGGTGTGCTGGCAGTGTATTCTTCTATGGGCTCTTTGGCGTATAGTAAGGGCACTAGTCCAGAGATGTATCTTATAAAGCATTCCGCATTGTTGATTTTTGGTTTGGTCGCTATGTGGCTTACGCATCTCATCAATATTCAATATTTCTCAAGAATAGGGCAATTGATGCTCTACTTCGCAGTTCCGCTGCTCATATATACCCTATTTTTTGGGGTCACCATAAATGAGGCTACTCGCTGGATTTCTATACCAGGACTAGGCCTCACAGTACAAAGTTCAGATTTTGCTAAGCTAGCACTGGTAGTGTATATAGCCAGATTCATGGCAAAGCGGCAAGGAGAAGTACACGATTTTAAAAAGACATTACTTCCTGTTTTAGGTGTCATACTTTTTGTATGTTTACTCATATTCCCGGAAGATCTATCTACCTCAGCAGTATTATTTCTTACCAGTATGCTAGTACTCTTTTTAGGTAGAATACCTCTAAAGCAAATAGCCTTGTTAGTAGGCATTGGTGTTTTTGTCTTGGGAGGATTATTTGCGTATGTCATGACGTCTGATGTCACCTTTGGTAGACTAGGCACTATGAAGTCTAGAATAGAAGCATTCTCGGCAGATTCAGATGACGGAGGAACCTTTCAGAGTAGGCAGGCTAAAATAGCCGTAGCCAGAGGAGGTTTTACTGGCACAGGTCCAGGCCAGAGTAGACAGAAAAATATTTTACCGTCTCCATTCGCAGATTTTATTTATGCTATAATCATAGAAGAATACGGTTCCATTTTTGGCGGACTAGCATTAGTAGTACTTTATATGCTGCTACTTTATAGGGCATTCAGAATAGTGCTCAAAACAGAAAATTCGCTTGCCGCTCTGCTCGCTATTGGGCTGGCATTTAGCTTAGTAGTGCAAGCACTTATCAATATGGGCGTAGCCGTAAATTTACTGCCCGTTACGGGGTTAGCATTGCCTATTGTAAGTAGAGGTGGTACCTCTATATTGTTTACTAGTATAGCATTTGGTATTATACTAAGTGCAAGTAGAACCATATATACAGAGAGAGAAAATGCCAAATAATTTACGCGTCTTAATATCGGGAGGAGGCACTGGAGGACATATATTCCCAGCAATCGCTATCGCCAATCAGATCAAAAGCGTGTACCCAGATGCAGAAATTGAGTTCGTAGGAGCAAAAGGCAAAATGGAAATGGAAAAAGTGCCAGCAGCAGGGTACAAAATACATGGGCTTTGGATAAGTGGACTACAGCGTAGTTTGACTCCCAAAAATCTAAGTTTACCATTTAAGCTTGTTTCTAGTCTTTGGGAAAGCAGAAAAATAATAAAGAAATTTAAGCCAGATTTTACGGTAGGCGTAGGAGGCTATGCAAGTGGTCCTCTTAATTATATAGCTAGTAAAATGGGTGTACCTGTATACTTGCAAGAGCAAAACTCTTTCCCAGGTATTACCAATAAACTACTAAAGGATGTAGCACGTAAAATTTGTGTGGCCTACGACGGAATGGATCGATTTTTTCCTTCGGAAAAAATCGTAGTTACGGGAAATCCTATCCGTCAAGATGTTTTGGCAAGTGCTGCAACTAGAGAAGAAGGATTAGAATACTTCTCCTTAAAAAACGATAAGAAAACGATCCTCATAGTAGGAGGGAGCCTCGGTGCTCGTACCATAAACGAAGCAATACAAGCAAATTTAGAGAGTCTGGAAAGTGCAGGCGTACAACTACTTTGGCAAACAGGCCAAAACTATAACGAAGAGTTTGGTACTTTCTCGTGGGGTACTCGTACTGCTTTTGTCAAGCGAATGGATTTAGCTTACAAAGTAGCTGATGTAGTAATAAGTAGAGCCGGAGCTATGTCCGTTTCAGAGCTTTCTGCTTTAGGTAAGGCTACCATTTTCGTTCCATCACCATTTGTAAGCGAAGATCACCAAGCTAAGAATGCTATGAGTCTAGTAGATAAACATGCGGCCTTGCTTTGCAAAGATGTAGAAGCTACAGCTAAGCTAGGAGGCATGGTAATCAGCCTATTGCAAGATGAGGAGCAAATGAGTGCATTGCAAGATGAAATCAAAAAATTAGGGCTACCACTAGCAGCTCAAAGTATAGTAAGTGAAATAATAAAAGACCTTGGAGCATAAGAAAAATATATATTTTCTAGGGATAGGTGGCATAGGGATGAGTGCCCTTGCTCGCTATTTTCATGCACAAGGATATATGGTTTCGGGGTATGATAAAACTCCGAGTCCACTTACAAATAAATTACAACAAGAAGGAATCTTAGTATCTTTTAACGATGCTATAGAAGATCTAAATCCTATCTATGTGGAGCATAAGGCGGGCGTAATGGTAGTATACACTCCAGCTATACCTTCCAATAATGTACTTTTAAATTTCTTTAAAAACGACGGATACTCCTTGGCCAAAAGGGCAGAAGTGCTGGGTATGGTAACTAAGCAAACTACTAACTTGAGTATAGCAGGTACCCATGGTAAGACTACTACTAGCAGCATAGTCGCTACTATTTTACTTTATTCAGAAAAGCAATTTTCTGCATTTTTGGGTGGTATAAGCACCAACCTTGGTAGTAACTATTTTTACCAAAAAGGAATAGGTGAGCAGCACATTAGTGTAACGGAAGCAGACGAGTTTGACCGATCCTTTCTAAAACTCAGCCCAGATTATGCCATTGTAACAAGTACCGATGCGGATCATTTAGATATTTATGGCAAAAAAGAAGATCTAGAGCAATCGTACATAGATTTTTCAGAGTTAGTAACGAACCCAACTTGCCGTTTGTATGCCAAAGAATATGCGAATAACATAGAAGGAGTAAGTTACTCTGCTAGTGATAAGTCAGCAGATTACTATGCTGTAGTTACTAGTAAATCAGGCAAGGGGACACATTTTAGCATAGCTAATACTGTAGGCGAAGAGGAGATAGTAGATTTATATCTCAATCTCCCTGGTCATCATAACCTAGAGAATGCCATCGGTGCTACTTTAATGACGCTAAAGGCAGGAGTTTCTTTAGAGGCTGTTCGTAATGGTCTTGCAAATTTTAAAGGAATAAAACGCAGATTTGAGTATGTGCTAGATACAGATAAGATAATCTACATAGATGACTATGCTCACCACCCAAGTGAGTTGCGTGCTATCATTTCTTCTGTACGAGACTTATATCCTACTAAAAAGATTACCGCGGTATTCCAACCGCACCTCTTTAGCCGTACTCAAGATTTTATGGCAGAGTTTGCTCATGAGCTTTCTCAAATAGATGAGCTGCTGCTATTGCCCATATACCCAGCCAGAGAGTTGCCTATAGTAGGAGTGACTAGTGAAGCTGTTTTAGAGAAAATCAGTTTGAAAAATGCTAAGTGTGTGGCAAAAGAGAATGTGCTCACAGAGCTGCAAAATAAAGAAATAGAAGTGCTGCTTACCCTAGGTGCCGGAGATATAGATAGATTGGTTTCGCCTATACAAGAATACTATGGCAGTTAAGATGAATCCATACATTCGCAAGACACTTTATGTGATAGCCATAGGCTTACTCATCGCCCTTTTTGCAACACTAAAAGCAAAACAGGATGAGCAGATCTGTGAGATAATATCCATAGAAATAGATGCTTCTATAGAGAAACAACTCGTTACTGAGCGACTAGTAATGGATAAGTTAAGTGCTTGGTATACAGGTGGACTGTACGGTACAGAAGCTGCTAATATGCCGCTTGCAGACATAGAAAGCAAACTAGAAAGCATGCCTGCCGTGCTCAATGCAGAAGTGAGTTTTGACCTTCGTGGCGAGCTTACATTGCAGATAGAGCAACGTATACCCGTAGTTAGAATAATGAGTAATACGGGTGAGTCTTACTACTTGAGCAAAGACAATACTAAAATACCTTCTCGCGGTACGGATGTAGCTAGGGTGCCCATAGCAAATGGTCGTTTAACAAACGCTATGATTACGAAAGTGTACACACTATCCACCTATGTGCAAGAAAACGCATTTATGGAAGCCCTTACTGAACAGATATTTGTAAACAAGAATAGTGAATTAGTGATCGTCCCAAAATTGATCAATCAACAAATAATAATTGGAGATGCCACTGACCTAGAAGAGAAGTTCGCCAAGTTGATAGATTTCTATAAACACGGACTGAATCACGTAGGATGGGACAAGTACCACACTATTAATTTAAAATATAAAGACCAAATCGTTTGTAACTAATATAATGGCTGAATCACAAGAAAAGATAATTGTAGGACTAGACATAGGAACCACTAAGGTGTGTGCTATCGTGGGTCGAGCAAATCAATATGGCAAAGTAGACATATTGGGAATGGGTAAAGTAGCATCTCACGGCGGGGTAACTCGTGGTGTGGTATCTAATATAGACAAGACAGTAGCTGCTATACAAGAAGCAATACGAGAAGCCGCTGAAAAATCGAACGTAGATATAAAGAGAGTACAAGTAGGAATAGCTGGGGCACATATCAATAGTTTGCAGCACAGAGGTATGATCATTAGAAATGATCGTGAAGCGGAGATTAATACAGATGATCTAGAGAAGCTAGAGAACGATATGTTTAAACTAGCAGTGAAGCCTGGAGATAGAATAATCCATGTGCTACCTCAAGATTATACGGTAGATGATGAGCCAGGGATAGTAGACCCCGTAGGTATGGCGGGTGTAAAGCTGGAAGGAAATTTCCACATAATCACAGGTCAAATATCTGCAGCTAAAAACATTTACAAGTGTGTAGAAAAATCAGGATTAAAAGTTTCTGAACTTGCTCTAGAGCCTTTAGCATCTGCAGAAGCGGTACTGAGTAAGGAAGAAATGGAAGCTGGGGTGGTACTAGTAGATATAGGAGGCGGTACTACAGACGTAGCTATTTTCTATGAAAATATTATTAGACATACCGCAATTATTCCATACGGTGGCAACATTATTACCGAAGATATAAAGGAGGGCTGTAATGTAATGAAAGCTCACGCTGAGTTACTGAAGGTAAAATTTGGTAGTGCTCTAGCTAATGAACAAAGCGAAAATGAAATAGTAAGTATACCAGGTATAAGAGGTAGAGAAGCGAGAGAAATCTCTATCAAAAACTTGTCAAAAATTATACAAGCTAGAATAGAAGAAATAATGGAACTCGTTTATTACGAAATAAAAACGAGTAACATGGAGAAAAAACTGGCAGGTGGTATCGTCATCACCGGTGGCGGGTCTCAACTGAAGCATATTGCACAGTTAGCAGAATTCGTGACAGGATTAGATGCACGTATAGGGTACCCTAACGAGCATTTGGCTAAAGGTATGGTAGATGAGGTAAAGAGTCCCATATACGCTACCAGTGTGGGCCTTGTGCTTAGAGGACTAGCAGATGAACGAAATACTATCAACATTAGTGGAGAGCAATTCATCTCAGAAAAAAAGAAATCACCTTTATTTGACCGTATTAAAGATTGGTTAAAAGACGAAGTAGACGTAGCTGATTACAAATAAAAGAAGTACTTATGAGTTTCACAGTAGAATTACCAAAAGACAAATCATCCATCATCAAAGTAGTAGGTGTAGG
>DNBZ01000002.1:6658-11213 GCA_003484585.1 Bacteroidota bacterium
GGTGCAGGTTCTAATCCGGAGGTAGGTCGCAAGGCTGCCGAAGAAAATATCAAAGAAATAATCGATTCACTTGGAGTGAATACGCAGATGGTATTCGTAACTGCAGGCATGGGCGGTGGTACTGGAACTGGTGCTGCTCCTGTGATAGCTAAAGCAGCTAAAGATATGGGGATTCTTACCGTAGGTATTATCACTACTCCTTTCAGTTTCGAAGGTGGTAGAAGATGTGATGCGGCTTTTCATGGTATAGAAGAAATGAGAGAGAGTGTAGATTCTCTTCTTGTGATTTCTAATGATAGAATAAAAGAAATATACGGCAACTTGCCTATTAGTAAAGCTTTTGGATATGCAGACAATGTATTGACTACTGCTGCTAAAGGGATAGCTGAGATAATCACAATAGCAGGGAGTATAAACGTCGATTTCGAAGACGTGAAAACTGCCATGAGTAATAGTGGTGTGTCTATAATGGGTATGGGACTAAGCGAAGGAGATGATCGTGCTATGCGTGCGGTTAATCAAGCACTAAACTCGCCATTGCTAGATGATAATAAGATACAAGGTGCTAGTGATTTGCTAGTAAATATCTCGTATGGAGATGAGGAAGCTACTATGGATGAGTATGCGGCTATTAATGAGTTCCTACAGAGTCAAGCAGGCAGAGATGCTACACTTAAATGTGGCTTATGCTTTGATTCTTCTTTAGGTAATGCTATATCTGTAACAGTAATAGCTACAGGATTTAATAGAATAGAGAATAAGTACAAAACGACTCTTGGTGTAAACGAAGAAGTAGAGTTTGACTTAGGAGCTGTGACTGTGAGCGAAGATGGAATGACGGACGAAGTGCCACAGAAACAGACCACTATTTTTGATCAGTTGGGCGATTATGAAGAAGATGAAACCGTAGCGGCTAATCAAAAGATAGAGCAGATGAAGCAACGTATGAAATACCTGCGTGAGCTCAATGAGTCTGCTAATAAAGAGAATGGTGTAGAAGAACTAGAAAATGTGCCAGCCTATAAGCGTAAAGGGGTAAATCTAGAAGATGTAGCCCACTCTAGCGAAATGGAAATTTCGAGAACGAGCTTAATAGAAGAGCCAGAGAAAAAACCAGAACTACGAACCAATAATTCTTTTCTGCACGATAACGTAGACTAAGACATAAAAGAACTTTTTATAAATAATATCTGTAAATAAAAAATCCGCGAGAGCGGATTTTTATTTATTTAATGAATCTTCTTTCTTCCTCCTCTAGAGGTGATTATTGACCTAAATGTCTTATTTGGTATGGCGATAAGGAATGTGTCCATTAGCAGTCAGCAAGTAGACGCGATTCTTAAGATGTTTTGAGCTAAGGTGTTCAGTTTTGCATTCACCCAACATAATCGTCGAGTTCAGACTGTAAATTGTCTACTCAAAATAACCGTACCTAGGGTACCAGAACTCAGATCCAGTAATCTTACCTAGTCCTTCTGCGTAGTGCCGCATAGCTTCTATTAAACCAGGTATAAGAATATGGTTTTCGTGATCGTCTATCGGGAAAAGTGCTTTCCATCCATTGTAGGTTCCTAAGCTTATATTAAACTGTTCTAGTTGCTCATGTAAGCCGGTTATACGGCCGCAGTAAGCTAGTAGTCCACTTGTATTGTAGTGGTATTCTTCTTTGATATTTCGAGCGTTCTTCAGCTTTAGGTTATTTATCGCCTTACGGAAAGCTGTACTAGTCTCTATAACCTTAATCTGGTCTGTAAGACCTTGGGTATATGTTTTTGCTGTATTGAGTACTGCATTAGGTCGTAAGTCGGTAAATCCGTTATTGCATACCAACCAATTGATAAATTCTTCTCTCTCTAGATTGTGCTTGCCACAGATCTGGTCTATCTTCTCTAGTAAACTAAAGTTGGTCTCTAGTACTAGGTCTAGTGGAGCAAAGTATGGTCCTGCTAAGATCTCGTCTTGTCCCTCTGCATTTCTGTAAATAATAGGCGTTCCTAGGGAAGTAATAGAACGTATGGTTGTAGTAAGAGCCGAAAATAATCCGTTGTAGAATGTTTTGATAAAGCCCTTCAACTCTCCTTTGAAACCTGTGTATTTTGCCAAGTCTTCCAAAGAGCGTATTGCAAATAAATCACTGAACGATTTGGCTAATGAAGTAATATCTTTTCCGTATTCTACTACATCTTCTATTAGTAGTTTAGGTGTGTTAAAATCTACCCATTCCTTTACCTCTTGCTCTTTGTATTTGCTAGTTATTTGGTCGCTTATTTGCTTAGGATTTAGGTTTCTGAGCTTATGCATAAGTATGAATAGGCCGTGCATATGCAGCTCTGCTTGATGCTTGCTACTTCCTAGCTCTTGAAAAGCTTTGGTACTAAAAGCACTCGTTTGATATCTTCTAAACTCTTTTCTATTATTAAGTAATGCAAATACAAGACTTGAGTTATCTGTCTGTGTATAGTAGCAGATACCGTGTCTATCAAACCAAGGCTTTTGCTGGTCGTCTCCTAATAGTGCGTTGCTTACTAAAACATGAGCTAATTCCTCTTGTGAGGCTATTTTCATGTTAAGGTATAGTGCGTATGCATTGTCCAATGAAAAGAGACCATTCTCTCCACTACGCAGTGCGTAGTTTACGTTGAGATTTGGAATATTATCTTTGGTATTGCCATAGTTTAAAACTGCTTTTTCTGTAGGGTTTCCCTTAGGATCTAGCACAGGATGGCTTGCTGCTACAGGCTTAGCTTCGAATACTTTGTTCAGTAGACGTTCTCCTTTCTTATCTTGGGTTAGTCTAAGGTCAAAAGGCAATGTCTTATTTTCATCTGCTTGTCTAAATTTACGAGAGATGCCGCTGCTAAGCGGAAGTGTACTGTTAGCGTATATATAATCTATTCCTATGGCACTTGCTGTTACTAAACTCTTGAGCATAAAGTGAGAATAGTGTATAGTAAGTTCATTTGCGTAGAACTGCTTCTCTTTTAACAAATCGCCAAGTGAGGAGTGAGCATATCCGAGTTTAATCAAGGGTTCGCCATCTATAATTTGGTACATGCCACCTACAGATGTAGTGTGGGCCATAAGTACCTCGTGGGCGTGTCTTTTCTTTATATCGCCAAAATCTTCGGCTAGTCCTTTAAGGATTTCTTTTTTAATAGAGCGTTCTACACTTTTCTCTGTATCCCCTTCTGTTAAGCCATGCTCGTCTAGCAGTCTGTCTATGTTTTCGAAATGGTAAGTGGCTACACTTGGTACGGGTATTCCACTAAAAACTGCACGTATTTTATCCGTTGGTTTTAGGCCTAGTTGTATTTTTATGTCTTGTATAAATGCCTCAAAAGGAGAGGTCGTTTTAGATGCTTCGTTTATCAGAAAACGAATTTTAGTCTCTTTGTCTTCTATTCTAGATAGGGCATCTTGCAGGTCTATTTTAAACATAGGCACTGCCAGAAGTGTTTTGAAATGTAACTCTAAGAAACCTTCGAAAAGCAAAACAGATTCATCTCCTTGTTCGTCTATTTTCTTAAAATTATTTTTGCCAAATATCTGAAATAACTTACTGCAGAATTGGTCTATCTGAGCCTTGTTAATCCCTGTGATGATGAGTTGTGGAGTTTCTGTAGGTTTAGAAACCCTAGCTTTAGTCATATATTTATAAGACTCTAGTATTTCTATCACAGCTTGACCACCTACCGCACCTGTTCCTCCGAAAAAAACCATTTTAAAGGCAAATGGATTATTAGCAGTATCTGCGGCCAGTTCTTTTAGTTTTAAGAAAAAAGATTGGGGTATATATTTTTTAAAATGGTCTTTGTTCAACATTTAGGATCCTTTGTTCAAAGGGTGACAAATATAATAAAAGACTTAGCTATAGCATTGTCGATAGCTAAATTGACGAACTTTAATCTAGTGAAAATTTAATCTCTATGCTGGAGTTTTAAAGTGTTCATTGAATAGCATTCGAAGTTCTTCGTCTTGAGCAGGTTTACTTATGTAATGATTAATTCCACTTTTTGACAACCCTTTTTTAATCTCGTCGAAGGGTATACAAGTAAGTGCAACTACAGGGATATGAGAATTGGTTTTTCGAATCTGCTTACTTACCTGTAGTCCAGAAAAGACAGACATCATAATATCTAGTAGTACCTTGTCGTAATAGTCGTTATTTAAAGCCTCAAGAAATCTTCACCTGAGTGAACAGAGGTGTTCTCTATATTTTGGCAAATAAACCTATGTTAGGAATAATAAATTCCTTTAAAGCAGAGAACATTCGTTTTTTTTCATCGACTGTAGCTAGACTTTCTATATCAGGACTTATTAATATGTTGTTGTGCTGTAGTGCCAGTATTTTCTTTTCTGTGCTTAAGTCTATACCCATACACCAAATACAGTCGTAAGAGGAAAGCGTTTTCAATACCGAAGAATCGGAAGTAATGTATTTCGCTAGTTGGGTAATCTTTAAGGCATTTATAGCCTTTGAGAAATTGCTACCTTCTGCTAGGTACTTACTTTTATTCGTTTCAGAAGTGAAAAGGACAAAGGGCTGAGATTCTAC
>DNBZ01000343.1:0-4423 GCA_003484585.1 Bacteroidota bacterium
TTAGCTCTAAGGTATTTAGCTGCTATAGTTCCTATATCCATGAGAGAAATAGGCTTATGCTCTCTTCCTAGCTCTTTTCGTAAGGCTAAGTAGCGGTTAAATATTTCTTCTAGTTTATAGGCTAAATCTCCTGCAAACTGGATGTCCTTTAACTCCGTAAAAAAGGTAGTGTGTCTACAATGATCACTCCAATACGTATCGAGTACCTTTAGTTCCGTTTCTGTAGGGTTTCTTTTTTCTTGAATAAAATAGTCTTGAATGAATTTCAAATCTGCCAAGTCAAACGAAAAACTCCATTCGGTATGAAATGTGTGAAGTGCATTTTCATCTAACTCCATAAAACCCTCAATAGTAGGCACTACAGTAGGTTTAGGAATTGGTGGATTTACTAAAATACTTAAGTCCTTTTCTTGTGAATCAACACTATTTATTAGGTAGTCTTTCACCTTAGATAGCTCGGAATCATCCACCTTATTAAACACAAAAAGTTTACCCGTACGAATAGCAGGCTTATGACCTACTACTAGCTGTATGGCTTGCCCGGCAGAGTCTGCACGTTGGTCGTACTGACCTGGCAGATATTCCGTAGCAAAGGAAGAAGTGCCACTAGCTGCAGGATTATTAATGTGAACCACATCCGCCACCGCATCTAAAAGCACTGTTTTGAGCTTATCCCAAGATTGCTCTTGAGCATCAAATACATCGTAAATAACGTATTGCTTTAGGTGAGTAAGTGGTGTAAATTCTTGAAGTTCTGCAAGTACTTTGTATGACTCGACATCAAACGCGGATTTCTTTTCTACGAAAATTCTTTGATTCATGCGTATTGGTATATGATACGCAAAGGTAAACGCTCCTATTACGTGGCATAGACTAGAGGGCTGAATGTTGAGAAAAATCGAATAATATTAATTTCACTTGAAACGACACCATGACCATAACTATATTTGAACCATATGGGACCAAATCCAGAAAATCATTATGTCAATCGCAGCAACTGGCTACGAGCCGCTATTCTTGGAGCAAATGACGGCATACTTTCCACTGCTAGTATCGTAATAGGTGTAGCTGCGGCAAGCACCACCAGAGAACCAATAATACTTGCAGGTGTTGCAGGTCTAGTAGCTGGGGCACTTTCTATGGCTGCGGGCGAATATGTTTCTGTGAGTTCCCAGAGTGATTTGGAAACTGCTGACCTAAGGCGTGAGGAGCAAGAGCTTGTTGATTTCCCGGTACAAGAAGAGAAAGAGTTAGCCAAAATATATGTAAACCGAGGTCTTACGAAAGACCTAGCTGACCAAGTAGCTCGCGAACTCACAGAGCACGACGCACTTGGAGCACACGCCAGAGATGAATTGGGCATCAATGAAATAACACAAGCTAATCCATTTCAAGCGGCATTGGCATCAGGAGCGGCCTTCATATTTGGAGGGATACTGCCTGTTATCGTAGCTTTCTTTGGTAATTTAAGTGCTATGATTTATTTGCAATATGGCTTTGCCATTGCGTTTTTAGTATTACTAGGCTCGGTAGCTGCTAAAGCGGGTGGATCTTATGTGCTCCGAGCTATTACACGTATCACTTTTTGGGGTACCGCTGCAATGGGGCTTACTGCACTAATCGGTTACCTATTTGGGGTAAATGTGGGATAGATTATTGACTAATAATAACATCTTTGCACTCTGAATCTACTAGACACCATAGACCAACCTTCTGATCTCAAGAAACTGAGTGTAAAGCAGCTACCGCAGTTGTGTCAAAACATTCGTGATTTTTTCATTGAAAGAATACTTAAAAATGGCGGCCACTTTAGTGCTAATCTTGGAGTAGTAGAACTTACAGTAGCATTGCATTATGTCTATGAATTTACAACTGACAAACTGATATGGGATGTAGGACATCAAGCATACATTCACAAGCTACTTACTGGTCGTAAATCAGAGTTTGACACCTTCCGAAAACTAGGAGGTCTGAGTGGATTTCCTAAGATAGACGAAAGTCCTTTTGACCATTTTGGTACTGGACACTCTAGTACTTCTATATCAGCCGTGATGGGAATGGCAGAAGCAGCTCTGCTCAATAACAAAAAAAGTAAACACATAGCTGTAATAGGTGATGGTTCGCTCACAGGCGGAATGGCGTTTGAAGCACTTAACAATCTGGGTGTAAGCAAGGCAAATGTTCTAGTGATAGTAAATGATAATCAAATGGGTATAGACCCAAATCTAGGAGCTATTAATACTCATTTAGCTGAAATAGATGGGATAAAACCTAACCTTTTTGAGAACCTTGGACTACAGTATGACGGGCCACAGGATGGCCATGACGTGGTAGGCTTGGTTGATTATTTTGAAAATCTAAAAGAAAATAGTGGGCCACAAATACTCCATATAAAAACCATAAAAGGCAAAGGATACGAACCAGCAGAAAAAGCACAAACCGACTGGCATAGTGTTAGTTATGTAAAAATAGACCCGCTAAAGCCTGAAACACTTGAGGTAAAGCCCCGAAAGTTTCAAGAGGTATTTGGCCATACGTTACTAGAACTAGCAGAGAAAGACGAACGCGTCGTTGGCATTACTCCTGCTATGCCAAGCGGAAGCTCTATGAAGATAATGATGGATGCCATGCCAAACCGCGTTTTTGATGTGGGAATAGCAGAACAACACGCCGTGACCTTTGCTGCAGGATTAGCATTGGAAGGCAAACGACCTTTTTGCAATATCTACTCTTCATTTGCACAGCGTGCCTATGACCAAATCATACACGACGTAGCATTACAAAACATACCTGTAATATTCTGTCTAGACCGAGCCGGACTAGTAGGTGCAGATGGACCTACACATCATGGGGCTTTTGATTTAGCTTTTCTAAATGCCATACCTAATCTCACCATCCTATCTCCCATGGATGAGCACGAGCTGCGGAATATGATGTATTGGGCGGTAGACTATATAGACGGCCCAGTAGTGATTCGCTATCCACGTGGTAGAGGAAGTAAGCTAGATTACAAAAATGAAATTCAGCCATTAGAAATCGGCAGCTCTCGCACGCTCACTTCTGGAGGCAAACTAGCCATTCTTTCTATCGGGCAAATAGGCAAAGAAGTGCAACTAACTATTGCTAACGATCAACTAGAAGATGCAGTGACTCATATAGACTCTCGCTTTATGAAGCCGATTGACTTGCAAAAAGTTGGAGAGTTATTTCGCTCTTTTGACAAGATAATCACGATTGAAGAATCGTGCCTTCTAGGTGGATTTGGGCAGCAGATAAAAGCATTGGCACAGGATTCTGGATATCAAGGCACAATCACTTCTCTTGGTCTGCCAGATGTATTTGTGGAGCACGGGGAAATCTCAGAACTCAGAGCCAAGTATGGTCTTGATGCAGAGGGAATCGGTAAGGTTATTTCTACTCTTCTTTAATTATTTGTCGCTATTGACACACCCCGATTTTAATATAAATCACAGATTTGCTTAAAATCTGCCCCTCTGATAGAGGGGACTATTTGTCCCTAGTAAATTTTGCTCCGCAAAATTCTTTTAGACCCGAAAAATCCCCGCTTGAGAGGGGCTTTTAGTCCCAAATCTCTGATTTGGCGATACTAAAAGGGGTGTGTTTCTAAACCCGAAGAAAAAAAGCGTGTGTTTCCAGGCCCGAAAAATCAAAATATTATTTAGGAAGGCACTTCAAACGTAAGCCCTCACTTATTCCTCACTTCAAAATTATCCATAAAACGCTCTATTTCTAAGAGCACGCTCTGCATATGATGATAGACTTCCTCATCTCTAAAACGGAGTACTGTAATACCCAAATCATTCATCCGTTGTTCTTTGATTTTATCTTTGGCTATCACAGCATCTTCATGATGTGTAATACCATCTAATTCTATGCCCAACATTAGTCTTGGGCAGAAAAAATCCAATATAAAGTAGTCGACAGGCTTTTGTCTGTGAAAGTCATATCCTCGTAGCTGCTTATTACGAACCTGCATCCAAAAGAGGACTTCGCTTTTGGTACTCTTGTTTCTATGCTGGCGAGCGTATTCCTTTAGCATGGGATGATACCAAAGGAATTTCTTTTTCATTGTTCGAATTTAGTGATTTTCTGTTTGGAGTTATTTTCAGACCATGTTATTGTTCGATCCTATTGACACTCCTCTGTTTTCTAGGAATCTGAATTTATAGTTCTTCGCTATTGACAGATCTTGATTTGTGGTTTTTCGATATTGACACACCCCTATTTTAATGCAAATCACAGATTTGCTTAAAATCTGTCCCTCTGATAAAGGGGATTATTTGTCGCTAGAAAATTTCGCTTCGCAAAATTATTTATAGACCCGAAAAATCCCCGCTTGAGAGGAGCTTTTAGTTCCAAATCTCTGATTTGGCAAGACTAAAAGGGGTGTGTTTCTAAACCC
>DNBZ01000343.1:4444-4909 GCA_003484585.1 Bacteroidota bacterium
CCAGAACTACACCCTTAGACTCCACTCAGTATGAATTATTCTATCACTGCCACAACCCTAAAACCAATCGTAGACTTTGGCTCAGAAGCAGGTTGTTCGCTTTCTACTCTCACATCATAGCCTGTATCATTCCAAGAGCCGCCCATAGCCACAGTATCATCTGATACTAGCTCTGCTACGTTGCCAGACATGTTATAGATGCCAAATTGGTTTGGGTAATAAGACTCTCCTGGTGCTGTGATAATAAAATCTGTAGATAAAGTGCCAAATACGTTGACTACCTCATATTCTTTTTTCTCTTGATTAAAATGAATATTACTTTCAGTTAGATTTCTAAAATTCGCTAAATAAGAACCTTTTGAATTTCTAAGATAAGGTCCACCCCACGGAAACCACATTGCTTCATCACCTCTTGCAGCTCGTATCCATTGCTTCTTGGTAGGAACACTAAAAGTCACCTTAACT
>DNBZ01000140.1:0-5932 GCA_003484585.1 Bacteroidota bacterium
TCTACCACCACCATTGCACGTACCAGTACCCGCCATTGCAGGATTGGTATATATTGGGGCTGCATAGAATTGTGTAAACTCTGGATCTTGAGCCAAAACTTGACTCGAAACAAAGATTCCAAATATAAATAGTATAGCAGTTTTAATATTTTTCATTGCACACAAATTGTAATTCACAAAGATATAACATATTTGAATATACGTATGGAAAATATAATTATTGTGTCAATTTTACACTTTAGTGAAAAGAATACAATAAAATAAGGGGTAATATTGTTAGACATTCAAAGCAAAGTAAAACTATCAAACTAAATGCGTTTTCTTAAGTACAAATTCACTTTACCTCTCATTCTACTGATGAGCATTATGGCCAATGCCCAAACTGTAGAAAAATCACAGACCATAGAGTGGCAAATACGCCCAGACGTTCAAATAAATCCTGAAATTTCTACTACTCAAATCTTGGCACCTTTTAAGTGTACTAACTGCAGTGAGCAAGTAGCAGGCAAGTATATCATCCCTATCTATTCTACACAGATAGCCGCTGCCACTTTTGACATGCAATCTATACGACTAAAAAATGTATTAACTGAATCTGAAAACAACTCAAGACTTCATCCCTATATTTCTAATGATTTTGAAATAACAAAGGAAATATTATATGACCGTGGGCAAAGAATTATACGGCTAAATGTTATTCCACTTAGAAAAAACGGAAATACTACCGAATACCTTACCTCATTTGAATGGAGCTACACCACTACTAGCTATACCGGCATATCCACTACTGGACTAAAGAAAAAGAAGGCACAACCGTACACCTCTGTCTTAGCTACTGGCGATTTTTATAAGGTAAAAATAGCTGCTGATGGCGTGTATAAAATAGATGCTAATTTCTTAGCTAGCTTAGGAGCAAATATGAGTAGCATTACTATGTCTACTTTTAAAATATATGGCAACGGTGGTGAAATGCTTCCTGAATTGATTATAACTCCAAGAGCCGAAGGATTACAAGAAAACCCACTACAAAGTGTAGATGCCAACAGCAATAATAAGCTAGATGCTGGCGACTATTTTCTATGGTATGCTAAAGGGCCTGCGACATACTCATACGTGGCTGGCAGCAAAAACTACATAGGCAATGGTCACGATTACGATATAGCTTCTTACTACTATCTCACTTGGGGAGATGGAGCGGGAAAAAGAATTAATACCCTTCCCGATGGACAAGGGAACAGCTCTGCCACTACCGTAACTAGTTATGACCACCTGATCTACCATGAAGCAGATGAAGAAAACCACATAAAATCAGGAAGAAGTTGGTGGGGAGATAACATGCAAAATAACACCACTAAAAGTTTCAACTATAGCATAGCAGGAGCACTTATAGGTGATGATTTAGGTTTTCGTACAGTCACTACTGGCCGCTCATTTGATGGCCAGTCATCTTCTATGCAAATTAGTATAAATGGAGTAAATGTAGCTAGTGAGAACTACTCGTTAGTCTCAGGGAAATACGACGAAAAGTTTGCCGCTAACCCTACCCTATCTACGGTAAGCACACCACTTACCTCTAGTGCTATAGAACTTACGTATAGATATAACAAAACATTGAACGAGGCTGCAGCTTGGATAGATTACTTTACACTTACAGTACCACGTCAACTGGGTATGTATGATGATCAGCAGCATATGCGTTTCGCTACTAAAAATCTTGCTGGAGACGTAAGGTTTGAGATAAGTAATTTTACTGCAGTTCATACCCTTTGGGACATTACATCGCTGAGCAACCCAAAGATACAAGCTACATTTACAGATGCTGGCAAAGGAGTTTATATTGCTCCTGACATACAGAGCACAACCACTCCGATGTACATAGCTTTCAATAAAAGTACAGCACCCGTTCCTGCTTTTGTAGAAAAAGTAGAAAATCAAAACTTGCATGTTATTGAAGACGTAGACTATATAATGGTAGCTAACCCACTTCTACTAGCAGAGACCAATAGGTTAGCAGACTTTCATAGAGGTCGGGGACTAGAAGTAGTAGTGGCGACCACTAACCAGATATACAATGAATTTTCTAGCGGCTCGCAAGATGTAACGGGTATTAGAGATTTTATAAAAATGGTATATGACAGAGGGCAAGCTAGTCCGACTGACAACATAAGACCGCTACAACATGTACTTCTTTTTGGTGACGCCAGTTATGATTATAAAGATGCGGAAGCCAATAATACCAATGTAGTTCCTATCTATCAAAGCTTTGAGTCTAATTTTCCACCCAACTCTTATTGCTCAGATGACTATTACGCCATATTAGATGATAACGAAGGGAAATGGGGTACAGGATTACAAGACGAAACTCTGGATATAGGTGTAGGCAGACTGCCTGCTAGTAACGCAGCAGAAGCAAAAATACTTGTAGATAAAATACTACATTATCACAGTGAGCAGAGCAGAGGAGACTGGATACAAAACGTAACCTTTATAGGCGACGATGAAGATTATAACCAGCACTTACAACCTTCTGAGGACATGGCAATAGATATGAAACAGCAAAGTCCGCAGTTTAATATTAAAAAAATATGGCTAGATGCCTACGATCAGGTTTCTTTTGGTAGCGGGAATAAATACCCTAAAGTGAATGAAGAAATCACTAAAATGGTAGATAGTAAAGGAACACTTGTTTTTAACTATGTAGGGCACGGAGGTGAGAATGGGATGGCTCACGAAAGAGTTGTTACCAGACCAGAAATAGTTTCTTGGAGTAATTACGATAAACTTGCTTTCTATATTACAGCTAGCTGTGAAATAGCCAAAATAGACAATCTAATTATAGAATCTCCAGGTGAGCTCATGCTGCTAGACCCAGATGGGGGGGCCATAGGTATGGTAGCTACTACCCGCTTGGTGTACATAGGAACTAATACGCAACTCAATAGAGCTTTATTAAACTCTAACCTATTGCTAGCCACCAATAATGAGTTGCCAACTCTGGGAGAAGCATATAAAACTACCAGAAACAGAAATAACGATAGTCCAAACTCACGATGCTTTATCCTCCTAGGAGATCCAGCTATCTCTCTACTGAGCCCAAAAAAAAGAGTAATAACAACTAAAATAAATGGGACAGAAATCGGTTTATATAATGACACACTAAAGGCCCTAGGAGTAGTAACCATAGAAGGAGAAATAAGAGATTTCAATAATAATGTAATCACTGACTTTAATGGGGAAATATTCCCTACATTCTTTGACAAACCTGGTACATACAAAACACAAGGTCAAGATGCTAAGAGTATTCCAATAGAATTTGAACAACAGAACAGAGTCATCTATAAAGGTAAATCGTCTGTAACCAACGGAAAATTTTCCTTCCAGTTTGTAGTGCCAAAAGACATAGCCTACAATATAGGAGAAGGTAAACTTTCCTATTATGCTAAAGATGGCTTAAAACATGGAGGTGGCGTAGAACTATCGTATAAGATAGGAGGCACTTCGGACAGCCTGAAAGATGACACAGAATTTGACCAACTAGATTTGTTCTTAGATGATGAGAGCTGGGTTTTTGGTGGCTCTACTTCTCCTACTCCACTGCTGTTAGCCAAATTATTAGATAGCAATGGGATCAACACAGTAGGTAGTGGTATAGGTAGAGAAATGGAAGCCATACTAGATGCAGGCACAGACAATGAAAAGAAAATAGTACTGAATGATTTTTACAAACCAGAGCTTAATAGTTACCAAAGCGGTAGAATAGAGTATCCATTTGAAGAGTTAGCTGCTGGCAGACATACCTTGAACTTAAAAGTATGGGATGTATATAATAACTATAAAGATGCTTATACTGAGTTTGTGGTATCTGAGAATGCAGATGTGACAATAAATAATCTACTTAACTACCCTAACCCTTTTAATACATACACCGAATTCCATTTTGACCATAACAAAGCTGGCCAAAATATAACTGCTTCGCTTATAGTAACTAGTGTAGCCGGCAATGTGGTAAAAAGTATAACACAAGATATACTTAATGCTCCTGCACACTCTGCAGATATAAAATGGGATGGCCGAGATAACTATGGAGACCCTATAGGTAGAGGCGTGTACATTTACACTCTAAAAGTGAGAGCAGAAGATGGCTCTACACAGAGTAAAACAGAAAAATTATACATCATAAACTAATAAAAAATAATGATACATTTGCCTTTAAATCAAAAGAAATTGAAGTTAAAATCATTCCTATTTACAGCTATATTTTCGATTGGGACACTAAGTGTATTTGCACAAGGGGGTTTACAGTCTAAGGAAAGTTTGCTAGGTCAGCGAAACGTAATTACTACAGCCGCTCCTTTTTTACTTATATCTCCAGATTCTCGAGGTGCTGCTATGGGAGACCTAGGAGTAGCTACATCTGCAGATGCTAATTCTATTCACTGGAATGCATCTAAACTTGCCTTTATAGAAGGTGATGCAGGAATATCTCTATCTGCGGCTCCTTGGCTACGTCAACTGGTGCCAGATGTTTGGTTTTACTATATGTCTGGTTATAAAAAAATAGACAAGCAAAGTACAGTTGCCATGTCTCTAAGATATTTCACGCTTGGCGATATCCAGTTTACAGATAATAATGCAAACTCTAATGGAAATTACGAACCAAAAGAGTTTGCCTTAGACGGAGCATATGCACGTAAGTTATCAGACAATCTATCGCTAGGTATAGCCCTTAGGTTTATATTTTCTGACCTTGCCCGTGGCCAAGTAGGCACGAGTGGTGCAGAGATAAAAGCTGGTATCGCAGGAGCTGGAGATGTCTCTGCAACTTATAAGAATGACATGAAAATAGGCGGAAGAGATTTTGACTATAGCATAGGAGGTAACATAAGTAATATAGGAAACAAAATAACCTATACTACCGAGGCTAATCGAGATTTTATCCCGGTTAATTTAAGATTAGGAACTTTTTGGAACACACAAATAGATGAATACAACGAGATAGGATTTGGTGTAGATTTCAATAAATTATTAGTACCTACCCCACAATACACCTATGACAGTTTGGGTAATATAGATGGTCGTGTTATAGATGATGGCCCGCTAATACAAGGTATGTTATCTTCTTTGGGTGACGCACCTGGAGGCTTTAGAGAAGAACTAAAAGAGTTCACTTACTCTATAGGCTTAGAGTATTGGTACGCTAAACAATTCGCTCTAAGAGCTGGATATTTTCACGAAGCAGAAACTAAAGGAGCTCGTCAGTATGCTACATTTGGTGCAGGACTAAAATACAAGGTATTTCAAATAGATGCAGCGTATCTACAACCATTTACAAGAAGACACCCGCTACAAAACACGATACGATTCAGTTTATTGTTTGATATAGATGCATTCAAGCAGCAGAAAAAATAACGACTAAAAATATATAATATTAAAATCATCAACTAAAAAGTTGGTGATTTTTTTTGTTCTATAGATAAGGATTTGAGATACGCTCCTGTCCTATCGTAGTAATAGCACCGTGACCAGAGTATACCGTAGTATCATCTGGCAAATTCATAAGCTTGGTACGTATACTATTAATCAATGTATCAAAGTCTCCTCCCGGCAAATCTGTACGACCAATACTGCCTTGAAAAAGAACGTCGCCACCTATCACATAACCCTCTTCAGCATTATAGAAACATACACTACCTGGGGAATGTCCTGGAGCATGTAAAATACTGAGTTTGGCAGATCCTAACTCAATAATATCTCCTTCGGCTAATCCTACTTTGGCTGCGACTAAGGGCTGCATGTTCAGGCCGTAACCTGTTGCTACTGCTACTGCAGTGTCATACACTATCTTGTCTTCTTGGTGTACCTCTGGCACTAGATTATACTGTTTATTTACCCAGTGCACTCCAAAAACATGATCTAGATGAGCATGAGTCAA
>DNBZ01000140.1:5951-11019 GCA_003484585.1 Bacteroidota bacterium
CCTGGATCTATAACCAATGCGTTGTCATCCGCATCTGTTATCAGATATGTGTTTTCTGCAAACGGACCATAGGTGAGTTGGTGTACTTGAGTCATTAGCTTTCTGATGTTAAATCTTCGTCTCTAGATGCATCCATTTTCAACGCTGTGAAAATAAAAATTCCAAAGGCCAAAATGGATGAACCTCCATATGAGATTAAAGGAAGTGGAATACCTATTACGGGCATTAGCCCAATTGTCATTCCCACATTTACTAGTAAATGAAAGAAGAAAATACTGGCTAAACTTAAAATGAAAATTCGTTTAAATTTCTTCTTCGCTCTAGAAGCAAGATATAAAAGTCTTAGAATAAAAAGCATAAAGAGAGTGATAGTAAGCGTACTCAAAAGCCATCCTCCTTCTTCTCCAATGGTACAAAAAATAAAATCTGTAGTCTGTTCTGGAATGAAATTTCCCTTAGTATGAGACCCATTTAAAAAACCTTTGCCAGCGAAACCTCCTGAGCCTATCGCTATTTTAGATTGATTTACATTATACCCCGCACCTTGATTATCTTCTATCAAATTAAGGGTTACTTGGATTCTTTTTTGCTGGTGCTTCTGCAGCACATTATTAAACAGAAACTGTACACTAAGGCTAAATAAAACGACCACCGCCAGAATACTAAGACTCGGAATGAGCATTTTCTTGTTGGTATAAGTAAAAGCAGTAAATACTAAAAAAAGAACCAGAGCAGTAATAGCAAAATAGCTAAAACCTATCACCAATGTGAGCACAAAAATGAAGATAGCTACAATCCCTAGAACTAAGAGAAGTGGCGTAAGTCCCTCTCTATAAAACACTAGTATAAAACTAGCAAAAACCAAAGCAGAACCAGTATCTCCTTGGATAACAATTAATATAGCTGGGAATGCTATTACGGCAAATAGCTTTATGACATCGTAGCGTTTATTAAATGAAAAGTCAATAGAACTGAGTACAGAAGACACCGCGAACGCTGCCCCATACTTAGCAAACTCAGAAGGCTGTATACTAAAAGATCCTATTTTAATCCATGAGCGTGCCCCATTTATATCTGCTCCTATAAATAAAACGACGACCAGCAATAACATGAGTGGTACATAAAAGTACCAACTAAATACTTCAAAGAAATTAGCATTGAGAAAAAAGATGATGATGCCTACGAATAATGACGCTCCAAACCACATAATCTGCTTACCACTTCTACCGTCTAGCAAGTTCATTGAACCATCCTCGTACGTAGCAGAATAAACACTTGCTATACCTATAATGGCTATAGCAAAGTATAAAAACAAGCTCAGTATGTCTATTCTGGATCTAGTTTCCATACAGAGAAGTATCGCGTTGAGATCTATATTTTAATGGAATCAGATTTGCCTCCTTCAGTCTGGTCTCCAAGTACATCTTGGAACTCTCGGTCACAGAATCTGCTTGAAGATAGTGTTCTATCATAAGGTGAGCTATAGGAGCTGCCCATGTGGCACCATACCCTGCTTCTTCTACCACTACAGCTATGGCTATCTTAGGATCTTCTACAGGTGCAAAGGCCATATAAGCCGAGTGATTTTTCCCATGCGGATTTTGAACTGTCCCTGTTTTTCCGCCTATATTTATTCCTTTTATAGCTACACCAGCACCCGTTCCATTTTGAGTTACAGCAAGCATTCCAGCTATTACAGCATCAAAATTTTTGGCAGATACTTTGGTAAAATGCTTAGTTCTAAACTCCTCTGGAATCGCATCTACATTTTCTATTTGTCGTACAACATGAGGCGTGTAGTAATATCCTCTATTGGCTATACACGCAGCTAGATTCGCTATTTGTATTGGAGTGAGGCCCAGCTCACCTTGCCCAAAGGAAAGAGAAATAATATTAGCATAGCTCCATCTACCTTTACCGTGCATTTGATCATAAAAGCTTGGCTCTTTTAACCATCCTCTAAATTCACTTGATATATCTACTCCCAATTTATTCCCTAATCCAAAGCTCTCTAGATATGATCTCCAGCTTATATATGCTTCTTCTGTGTTGGCATACTTATCAGACTGCATCATATTCTTAAATGTATTACAGTAATATGTATTGCAACTACTAGCTATAGAACGCTCTAGACTAGTGCTAAATGGGTGCGGGTGGCATTTGATAGTGCGTCTTCCTAGTCTAAAGTATCCAGGGCAGCCAAAATGTGTTGCAGGTGTTATGGCTCCATCTTCTAACCCTATAAGTGCCATAATAGGTTTAAAGGTAGAACCAGGAGGATATGGAGCAGAAACCGCTCGGTTAAAAATAGGTTTGGTAGGATCTTGTATTGCCCTATTGTAGTAGCTTCCTCTGTTCTGAATATTAAAATTAGCTGGATTATAAAAAGGACTAGATATAAGTGCTAGCACTTCACCCGTTTTAGGTTCTATGGCTACTACGCTGCCCATTTTATTATTAAGTAGGGACTCGCCATATTGTTGTAAATCTATGTCTATACTCAGCCCTAGATTATGACCGTCTATTGCTTCTATATCCAGCTTACCTTCTTTGTACGAACCCTTGTTTACGCCGTGTATATCTACATAGAAATACTTTTCTCCTTTCACCCCACGCAATTCATCTTCATAGTATCGCTCTATCCCTTTTTTACCTACATAGTCGCCTTGCTCGTAGTAATCATCTTCTTGTGTTCCAAGCTCATTTTTAGAAACTTCTCCTAAGTATCCCAGCACATGTGCAGAGCTATTGTATTTATAGTTTCTATCTCTACGTATCTCAAAAAACAAACCTTTGAACTCATATAGTCGTTCCTGCATGCGAGCATACAATCGGTTGCTCACGTTTTTCATAAAAACTGCCTTACCACGGTACGAAGATTTTTTTGCTTTGGCTAGTCTAGTATCGAACTCCGGTCTGTCTATATCTAGTACACCACAAAAAGAATTCGTATCTATACCCCCTAGTCTTATGGGTACAGACACCATTAGATCGTAAACTGGCTCATTGAATACCACCAGCTTATTTTCTCTGTCAAATATGAGTCCACGCTGTGGGTAGATAGTTTGCTTACGCAATGAAATACGCTCGGCTGTATTTTTATACGAATCATCTAATACCTGAATCTGAAATAGTCTAAGAATATAGATACTCCCAATTACGACTACAGCAATGCTAATATATAATGACCTATGCCTATTCACGTGAGTGACTCAAAGACATAAATTGAAGTATAGCAATAACTGTTAATGAAAAAACAGAGCTCATCAACGTGGTAACCAATAGATTATAAGTATTTATAGCCCCTATACTTCCTATCCAAAAAATATATAAATGATAGAAAAAGACTAAAATTAATACCGTGTACGAAAAGGGCAATACTCCCACATTACGAGCAGTATAATTAAGCCTATTGGCTATTTCTTCTTTTAGATCCTGCGTATTTAAAATGGTCATTCTCAACATCACTAAAAAAAGACACGCAGAAGTATGAATACCCGGTGTAGAGACAAAAAGGTCTGCGAGTAAACCTAGTCCGAACGCTATTAGAACTTGGTAAATTTTCTTGGTGTGCAGGGGTAATGTAATAAGTAATATGATGAAAATTTGCGGCACTAAAAATGCCGTTAAATCCAGATGATTAAAAAGTAACACCTGCAGTGCAAAAATCGATATCCAATATAGTAGTCTACTCATTATCAGGCATCAAAGGTGTAATAAGCGACTCATCTCTATTTATTATTACGTACACATAAGCTAGTTTCCTAAACTGTGTAGCTGTAGTAATGTAGGTATCAAAATATTGGCTATTTGGTTTGGGTATCAGTTTAGCAATAGAGCCTATTGGTATCCCAGGAGGAAAAAGCAACGAACTGCGGCCTGTATACACTAAGTCACCTTCCTTTATTTTTTCTAATTTGTTAATACCCATAATTTTCATCGTGTGCGGATTACTATTATCCCATACCAATTCAGTAAAAAACTCCTGATCGTTGATGTTTGGAATTATTTTCATATCGGTATTGAGTAAAGACATAGCCACGCTGTACTTTGCATTAGAGCGAAGTACTATTCCTGCTACTCCTTCAGATGATACTACGCCCATATTTTTGCGGATACCATTATCTGTACCTTTATTTATTACAAAAACATTGTTGGCTTTATAGGTAGTATTATAAATGACTTGAGCCGGTATAGCTTCGAAAAGAGGCCTACTCGAACTGTCTTTTACGTCTATGGTATCTTGTAGAAAACGAAAAGAATTATTAGGTGCATTCTTAAATTGCTCGCTTATCTGACTTTGCAATAAGATGTTTTGCTCTTTTAGATCTATGTATGACGTGAGATCAGTAGAAAACTGATTACTTCTTGCGGTAACACTTGCCGCACTATGAGAAAACACAGCTTGCTGATACGGATTTAGACCAAAAATCAAGAACCCGCAAATAATCTGTAGGATTATAAATAGAATAAAATGAAAATTATGCTCTATGAATGCTAAGAGCCTTTGCATTAGGTATTATTAAAAATAGTCTTGAAACTCTTAATGTTTTTGAGCACCTCTGCTGTTCCACGCACTACAGCTCTTAACGGATCTTCTGCCACATATACTGGCAGTTTAGTTTTACTAGAGATTCTCTTGTCTAAGCCGCGTAACAATGCACCGCCACCCGTAAGATATAGTCCTGTCTGAAATATATCTGCCGAAAGTTCTGGAGGAGTAAGCTCGAGTGCTTTTAGCACCGCCTCCTCTATCTTAGAAATAGACTTGTCTAGTGCTAGAGCTATTTCTGAGTAAGAAACCATTATTTGTTTTGGGATACCAGTCATAAGGTCACGCCCATTTACAGCGTAATCTTCTGGTGGATTTTCTAATTCGGGTAGAGCAGCACCTACTTCTACTTTTATATATTCAGCTGTACGTTCCCCGATCATCAGGTTATGCTGTCTACGCATATACTCTATTATATCATTGGTGAAATCATCACCAGCTACACGTATAGACTCATCAGACACTATACCAGATAGAGCTATTACTGCTATTTCTGTAGTACCGCCTCCTATATCT
>DNBZ01000295.1 GCA_003484585.1 Bacteroidota bacterium
GTCAAGAAGAATGACGCTGCAGTAGAAGCTACTGTAGCAGAGAACAAAAAAGAAGCACCTAATGTGGTGAAATCAAAATCAGTATTCGAAGTAGCAGATTCTATCTGCCAAGAAGCTGGTGTACCGTTTGAGCTAGTAAAAGAAATAGGCAATAACGAAAGTGGTTGGAGATACATCACCAATACCAATGGAGGATCTGACCACGGAGATCTACAAGTAATCGACGCTACATTCTGGTACTGGTACAAAAAACTAGACTTAGAAGGCGGTAAAACGCGTAGAAACTATCTTAAAGTAGGCATTTACTATCTTAAGAGCCTGCACAACAAGTACGGAAGCTGGAGAAAAACTCGTTTTGCGTATGGTAGAGGCCATTGGAGAGGACCAGAAACTTGGACTGCATTAGAGAAAAAGTTTATGGGTAAAATCGACTATACTAAGTACGATAACTAATTATCCGAAAAAGTGATTTTTCACTTGCAGTAAAAATTTAGATAAAGGGGTGGTTTTCACCCCTTTTTTTATGTTCTGATGGGAGATAGCTATAAGTCTAAGCCAGTGTTCCGCAAGATCATAATATGCTGTAAACACTGTATTCTGGTCATAGATGTGACCCGGCTCTGAGCTTACTCCATTGAGTTCAAAAATCTTAATATTCTTGCCCGCTTGCAAGTCTTTGTAGCTAGGCACTTTCAGATCATACCGGCCATAGAATACGCCTGTCAGCTCATTACTTAGTGTAGTGAACACCTGATTTAACTCCTTCGTTATATGTTTATTAGCATCTATAAAACGAGTTCCTTTTATATGATTACCAATACGATGTACTATGAAATCTTCTTCTAAAGCAGGTACTATAGCAAGCCGCTCTGTATAGTCGGATGCCACTAGTGGATAGTATATATTGTTACGTGGTGTACTTTGGAGTAATTCCCCGACGGTACTCACCCCATCACCCTTTACTCTAAGAAACTCCTTCTCTGCCATAGAACTTACTATCCCCATTTGCTCACTGGGCATCCTGCTATAGAGTATTCCTAGCTCTAGCGGATAGTCTATATATTCTTGTATTAAAAATTCGGACTCATTAGCTGCATAGGAAACCATATCTTCAAGAGTATGTATCAGGCGAACACCATTACCCCTCTCCCCTACATTTGGTTTTAATATTAACGGCAGTTGCAAGTTGTTTTCCGCAAGTACTTTTTTGGCTAGATCTAAGGTGAGTCCATTGGTAACATTAATACTCGATGCTTTGTACTCGTTAGGTATCAATGCTAAGATTTCATCTTTTCGTTCGCCAAAGAATCCTCCCATGTCTATGCTGGGATTTGCCGCTGTAAAATAAAGCAGCTTTCTAGTTCGAATAACGCCATACACATAGATAGGTAGCAATGGTAAGAAGATAAGGTACCAAGGCCAAAACTCATATCGGGTGAATTTATATATAAATGTATTGAAATTTTTCAAACCACGCAAGGCTACAATAATCCTTGTAAATAACGAACTGTATATCAAAAACTTAACAAGCTAATTATTTATATATATTTTTGCATCAAACATAAGCATATGAACGAGGACACCCACACAGAAATAAGAGAAGAAGAAACTAAGAGTAAGGCATTGCCCGTATTTATCTTTTTGTTTCTTGCATCACTAGCTATGTGTGCATTTTTATTTTTTAAATATGCCAAAAATGCAGCTAAAATTCAACAGCAAAATGAAGAACTTAGTCGTGCCTACCAAACTTTAGACTTAAAAGCCGATTCATTACAAAAGGAATTAGATTTTACCTACGACCAGTTACAAAACAAAATAAATGAAAACTTGGCTCAAGAAGACTTAAAAGAAGATCTGAGAAGTCAACTCATTTCGCAACAAAGTGCTCTAGCTTCAGCTAGAAGAAAAATAAGCAAACTTATAGCAGGAGATTCGGGATCTGGAACTCCAGGCGGCCCAAAAAATCTACTGGAAGCAAAGAATCAAATCGCAATGCTTCAAAAGACCAACACAGAAAATATTGCTAAAATAGAACTCGCTCAAAAAGAATATGAAGAGGCTAAGGAAATAGCACAATATAATGGTTTGCTAGCATTAGAATTTAAAGACGATAATGATAGCCTGGTAGGTATAAACACTCAGTTAGAAAATAAACTAAGCACAGCTAGTATCCTTAGAATAGCAGGATTAAAAATTATCACGGTAAGAGAAAAAAGAGGAAAGCAAGAAATCACTGATAAAGCCTCTAGAGTAGAACGTCTTAAGATTTCATTTTCTGTACTAGCATCAGAGCTTACTGTAAAAGAAAAAAAGGAACTTACCTTCAGAATAATTGGCCCAAATAAAGCTGTGCTAACCAAGAATACGAAGAAACTTACAGATAGTGATGACTTATTTACCCTAAAGGAAACTATCACATATGATGGTACAGAAAAAGCCGTAACGTATTACTACAAACAAGACTCAGAGTATAAATCTGGAGCCTACAAGGTAGAACTACTCAATAAAGGTAAGTTACTAGATAACGCTAGTTTTAGCTTACGCTAAATCAACCTCTAGCTGGTTCATTAGCAAGTATTCTAGGCTCTCTCGCTTTCTTATAAGATGTGCTTGGCCTTTATAAATAAGCACTTCTGCTGGTCTGCATCTACTATTGTAGTTACTACTCATACTAAAACCATAAGCACCTGCATTGTGAATAGCTAGTATATCGCCTACTCGCACCTCCTTAAGCCTTCTATCATAACCAAAAGTGTCTGACTCGCAGATATATCCTACCACAGAGTAGATACGATCTGTGCCGCTAGGATTGCTTATATTCACTATATGATGGTATGCATCATACATCATGGGTCTTAGTAAGTGATTCTGACCAGAATTAACCCCTGCAAACACAGTAGAGGTAGTTTGTTTTACCACATTCACATCTACAAGCAGATAACCTGCGTTACTCACCAAATATTTACCTGGCTCAAACCACAGTTGTAAATCTCTGCCGTAGTCTTTGCAAAACTCTTTGAAACTAGCTACTATCTGCTTGCCAATAGCCTTGACATCTGCAGTCACGTCTCCTTCTTTGTACTTCACTTTAAAACCACTACCAAAATCCATAAACTCTAGCTCTGGAAATGACTTGGCAGCTTCGTACAGTAGTTTAGCTCCTCGCAAAAACACTTCAGCATCTAGAATATCACTTCCTGTATGCATGTGAAGTCCATTTACTCTGATCCCTAGATTATCTACAATACGCTTTATATGAGGCACTTGATATATGCTTATTCCAAACTTAGAATCGATGTGACCCACAGAGATATGACTATTACCGCCAGCCATAATGTGTGGATTAAGACGAATACAACATGGCACGGTCCCGCCATATTCATTCCCAAATCGCTCTAGCGTACTTAGTTCGTCTATATTAATTATCAGACCCAAATCTACCGCCTGTTTTATCTCTTCAAAACCTATACAATTAGGAGTAAAAAGTATTTCGTTAGGTTCGTATCCAGCCTTAAGTCCTATCTGAGCTTCTTCTATAGAAACTGTATCTAAACCAGCTCCTTCTTTGCGTAGCAGTTTTAGAATACTGATATTTGTAAGTGCCTTGCAGGCATATTTTAAATGTACATCTACACCCGCAAAAGCATTCTTTAATTCGTGATAGTTACTTACTATTTTTTCAGCATCATACACATATAAAGGAGCTCCGTGTTCTTCTACTATTGGCAGTAAGTCTACACCACCTAGTGTGTATCCTTTTTTCGTTAATTTCATAAAATTCTATTTGTTAAGTAGGAGCTATGGC
>DNBZ01000235.1:0-2613 GCA_003484585.1 Bacteroidota bacterium
ATCCATAGTAAACGATGCTGTAATATTCTCGGTTGTTAGATTAAAAGTCGCGGGTCCTGAAGTGAGATAGTATATATCTGACGCACCTTGGTTATATTCATAAATGGCAAAATGATAGGTCGTATTAGATTCTAGATTTTCTATGGTTACAGAATTAGCAGAACCATTATACACTACGTATTGGTCAGACCCTAGATTAGTCCCTTGCCCAAAATTTAAATTACTTAAATAAAAAGTATTGTTGGCCGGCACAAAGGTGACAGCATTACTTTTAGATGCTACGACGATACGTCTGATCCCATCTCCATTAGACCATCCTATAGTAGCTTGCGAGCAGTATTTACTACCCAAAGAAATGTTAGTAGACTGACTTGTGGGAGCTTGACCTAAGGCATTAATCGAAATGCTAAAAGTCAGTAGTATGTAAATCCAAATTTTCAATTGCTTGCTTAATGCGAAAATACTCCATTTTGCTCAATCTTTAAATCATATTAAAGCCATTACTTAATATACTCCAGTTTTTTTCATTCGAACTTTTAGCATATTTTCGAACTTTAAATAAACTGTACTACTACTACAAATTAGAATTTTTACTGTCTCACAATTTTGTTGATTTAATCAGTCAGCATAGTTAATAGTTAGTTTAGTTAGTTACTAGAAAGGGGCATTTTATGTCCCTTTTTTTTATATTCTAGCTACTATACCCAAGGGCAATATTTGCTCAGTTCTTGACTTTAAGCAAAGCTCCGAAATATCTACTTCTCTATCACTAAAATAATCTGTCATTAGGTTCTGAATAATATATGGGGATAATCCAAGAGAATACACATTAAGCACTAGGAAACCTTTATCATCGAGCAACTTAGCAACTTCTTGTAGCAGTAAACCTAGCTTCTCTTCTAGCTTCCACCTCTCCCCTTTAGCACCTATACCATAGGCGGGCGGGTCTAAGATTATGCCTTGATATTTTCGGCCTCTTTTCACCTCTCTACTCACAAATTTGAGGGCATCTTCTACTACCCATCGTATATCCTTAAGCTTGCTTATTTCTTGATTTTCATTCGCCCAGTTTACCACTTGTTTTATGGAGTCTACATGTACCACATCCACTCCCGCAGCTTTAGCTGCTAGAGACGCACCACCTGTGTATGCAAAAAGATTGAGCACACTTGATTTAGGACCTAGTTCCTTGCTCTTTTTATAGATATAATCCCAATTAGCCGCCTGCTCCGGGAATATCCCTATGTGTTTAAATTGCGTAAAATTGAGCTTCATTTTTATAGTCTCATCTCTTAAACCATACTTTATAAACCACGACTTACCATTTCCTTTGAGCTGCCATTCTCCCTTATGACTCCCATGCTGTTTAAAACTTCCGGTAGCCATACCTTTCCACTCTTCCTGAGTAAGTCTAGGGCTCCATATAGCCTGTGGCTCTGGTCTTTCTAATATTTGATGCCCAAACTTTTCTAGTTTCATCCCGTTACCAGAATCTATCAACTCATACTCCGTCCAATGAACTGGATAAATGGCTTTTATCATACTATTTTTACTTCTTCTTCTATTAAAACAGGAAAATTATTCATTCTCAAAAAGATACTTGCCAGTACAGTTACATCCTTTTGACAGTACTCTTTTATTCTTTCTAAGTTCTTATCTAGGTAGTACACATCTTTTATCATACTCCCATCTAGATCATCTTTGGGTGAGGGAATATTAAACAAGGCCGCTAGTAGATTAAGAGACGTATAACTCTTATAATCACCAAACTTCCAAAGTAGCAGTGTATCTAGATGCTTTACCTCCCAAGGCTTCTTGCCTGCTAAATCTAAGATACCTGGCATAGGCAATTCATTTACCAATATCCTTCTACAGAGATATGGGAAGTCAAATTCTTTGCCGTTGTGAGCACATAAAAAATGGGATTGAGCAAAATAGCTTTGATCTAGTAAACTACAAAAATCTGTAAGTAGCTTTTTCTCATCATGTCCATAAAAACTCTTTATTCTTAACTCTCTTTTATCTCCTGTGGAACTAATGAAACCTGCAGAAATACAGATCACTTTGCCAAATTCGGCATATATCCCAGCACGTGGATACAATTCTTCTGGAGTTTCCTCATTTCTGGCTAGGGATGTGGCCTTATGATCCCAAAGTTTCCTCCACCTGTCATCTAAGTCAGCATAGCTAGCTTCTTGCGGTACAGTTTCTATATCTATAAAAAGAATATCCTCCATATTACCAGCTACCTCCAGCTCCTCCACCACCAAAACTTCCGCCACCTAATCCGCCGCCAAATCCTCCTCCTGAGAATCCGCCGCCTCCACCGCCGCCTATCCAAAAAGGAGGCCTGTGCGATGTTCTTCTGCCGCTAGACTCGTCGTGAGTATATGTTTGTCCATTATTCCCTCCGCTTGTAAACATGAGTACTAGAAGCACTACTACTAAGATAATAACCCAAATAGGTATCCCTTCGCTTTCTCCTGCAGGTGCACCATTCACAAACTCACCACTAAGATGCTGAATAATTACAGTAGTAGCTTCATCAAATCCCTTACCGTACTTCCCTTTCCTGAAATTTGGTTTCAGTTGGTTTTCTACAACCCTTTTGGC
>DNBZ01000235.1:2678-6282 GCA_003484585.1 Bacteroidota bacterium
CCTTTTTGACCTACACCCCACTCCTGAGCGAGTCTATAGCTGTAGTCGAAAACATCATCTCCTTCGAGGGAGTTTTCTGTTACTATTACTATCTCTGTAGACGTAGAATCAAAATATTTCTTGAGCTTATTCATGAGAAATAACTCCTGGTCTGCATCTAATACATTGCCATAATCTTGCACCCATCTATACTCTGTAGGGGCCGGCGGCACTTTCTTGGCTGTCGCCCACAGTGCTATAAATACTAGTATTAATAAACTCGCTTTTCTAACCATAACTTATAGTATCTGGCAGTTCATTTATATCTCCATCTTCATACGGGAAATATTGTTTTAGCTGTACCCCTATTTCATTTACACCTTGCTCTAGTCCTTCTGTAATTTCTCCTTTGCTAAAGCTAACTTTCATTAGCTCTTTGGTACTTTCCCAAAAATCCGCTGGCACTACTCTATTTATACCTTCATCTCCTACTATGGCAAACTTATTCTCCAATTTAGCGACATAAAGTAAGACGCCATTTCGGTAGTTAGTTTTCTCCATTTTAAGATGAGTAAATAAATTCATAGCTTTAAACACTGGATCCGTTTTGCAATATTTATCTATGTGCACACGTATCTCGCCAGAGGTGTTTAGCTCGGCAGCAGCTATAGCTTCTAGTACTCGCTGCTCTTGGTCAGGAGTAAGTGGTTCCCATTTAAAAATAGACATGTACAGTAATTTTAAAATTCTACTTTAGGTGCTTTTTCTGAGCCCGAATCAGCTTCAAAGTAATTACGAACTTTTTTATCGTCTGCAAACCACTTGCCTGGTATTTTTTGGATATACGAATTGTAACTTTTTACCGTACTGTTATAATTATTCCTAGCCACATTGATTCTATTTTCAGTTCCTTCTAACTGAGCTTGAAAATCTCTAAAGGCATCCGTAGCTTTCAACTCCGGGTAGTTTTCTACAGAAATATTAAACATCGTACGAGCTTGGCTTTGCAGCTGTTTCTGAGCAGCATAAAATTCAGCCAAAGCATCCTTATCTGCCAACATATCCTCAGTCGGTTCTTGAATACCCGCACGTGCTTTGGTAATAGCAAGGAACGTTTCTTTTTCAAATTCAGCAGCTCCTTTTACGGTATTTACCAAATTATCTATAAGGTCTAACCTTCTTTGATAAGAGGACTGAACATTAGCCCAACTTTCGTTCACAGACTCCTCTCTATCTACTATAGTATTAGGTGGCCAACATGACGTCAAAAGCATCATTAATACGAGTAATGGAGTTAGTTTAAGTAATTTTTTCATTTCAACTATTAGATTTGATTGAGCACAAATGTACTTTATGATATTAAAAAAATAACATGCTGTCTATAGTCTACTCTATTTTTAAGTTTAGATTTGTCAAGAATGAAAGCAAAACAGCTCGATTACATCAATATCGGATTAATGATCCTGTCATTTATTCTTGCTATAAATCTACCCTTTCATGTTTTCTTACTCTCTTATGCAGTATTAGGACCACTCCACTATCTTACAGAAATAGGTTGGCTAGACGGTCGCAATTATTTTGCAAAAAGCAAAAGAGACGTCTGGATTCTGGTCATACTTTGTGCTTTGATGACATTTGGCTTCGCCTATCATCAGTTCGACAATTACACTCTCACTAAATCTTGGAATGCAGCCATCAATGGTTCATGGTTTAAACCCGTTTCAGACTTTCTACTTAAATACGAGCGGAGCTTCATTTTCTTAGCATTCTATACAGCAGTGATGATGACCTTTGTAAAAAAGGTAAAAACAAGATACATCTTAATGATCTTGGGACTCGTAATAGCATTTTTCCTAAATGGGTTTACAGCCTACACCATGATTATCGGCATTATGCTACCTACGGTTATTCATGTATATGTTTTCACTGGGTTATTTATCCTATATGGGGCACTTAAGTCTAAGAGCGTCAGCGGCTATGTCTCCCTTATGGTATTTCTAGCAATTTTATTTTTGATAATATTCCAAAGACCAAATGCAGCTGATTACCATTTAGATGGCTACTGGCTTGAGTCTATGATAGAAAGTAAATTTGTAGATTTATCTGGTGCTATCGCTGGATTTATGGGCTGGGTGAAACCTGGTAGATATATTATCCGGACTCCTAATGGAGGAGGTATGTTATCCTCCGTTGCTATCAAAATGCAAATATTTATGGCCTTTGCTTATACGTATCACTACCTCAATTGGTTTAGCAAAACAAGTGTAATCAACTGGCATAAGATTCCTAAGGCTCGACTTATCTCAGCTATTGCCATTTGGCTAGGCTCTGTAGCACTATATATGTATGATTACAAGATAGGTCTAGCAGTATTATTCTTCTTGAGTGTGCTGCACGTATTTTTAGAATTCCCGCTAAATCAACTCACTTTTGTGGGTATTGTAAAAGAAATAAAAGACAGATTTTCGAACAATAAATGAGAGCCCCCTTTCTACTTATACTTACTTGTTTTACTCTAGCTGGGTTTAGTCAGTTAACAGACGATTTTAGTGATGGTGATTTTACCACCAACCCAACTTGGAGTGGGGACGTAAGTAAGTTTACAATAGACAATGAAGAGCTGCGTAGCAATAGCAACACAGTTTCCGATAACTTTTATCTGAGCACTCCCAGTACTCTTGCTCAAGGCGATATAGAATGGCAATTTAGGGTAAACATGAAGTTCAGCACCTCGGGAGCTAACTATACTGATGTTTTCCTAATGGCAGATAATACGGACCTTTCTGCAGTGAGCAATGGGTACTTCGTAAGAATAGGAAATACAGATGATGAGGTGTCGCTATACAAAATAGTAGCAGGTACAGAAACCCAACTTACGGATGGCACAGATGACAAAACACACAATAAAAACATAAACTTAAAAGTGACCAAAGGGGCCTTTGGCACTTGGTCTATACAAGCCGACTATACAGGCGGGTCAAGCTATCAGATAGAAGGGAGTGTTACAGATAATGACATTACGAGTAGCACACATTTTGGTTTCTTGATAAAACAGAGTGTCGCTAGTTTTCATTTGAGTCATTTTTACGATGATATATATGTTGGGCCACTACTAGTCGATACTCAAAAACCAACTATTCTCAGTACCGAATCGCTAGATGCAAACACCATAAAAATAACAGCGGACGAGGTTGTAAATACTTCTGGCACTTTATTTACATTGAATAATGGCTATGGCTCGCCAGATAATGTTACTACTAATGGGAATGAAATTCTACTAACGTACACTACTGCATTGATAAATAGTAGCTACCAACTTACCTTAGATTTGCTTGGTGACTTAGCAGGCAATAAGCTAGATACAGTAGTACTCTTTAATTATTTCATTGCTAGCAAACCAAAGTCAGGGGATCTTCTTTTTACAGAAATATTTGCTGATCCTACGCCAACTATTGGCTTACCCGAAGAAGAATTTTTCGAGATATACAATACATCTCCAGAACCACTGGACCTAGAAAACTGTACTTTTTCGGATGGAGGAACACCTGCTGTTTTTCCTCAAGTGACTATTGCATCACAAGCATATCTTATACTTGTAAAAAGCGGCAACGAATCTCTATTTAGC
>DNBZ01000235.1:6441-6989 GCA_003484585.1 Bacteroidota bacterium
AAGAAGCAGGGCGGCTATTCTATGGAGTTGATAGACTTTAGTACATCTTGTAGTCCTACAGATAATTGGACAGCAAGCACTGATGCAAGCGGTGGCACTCCAGGAAAACAAAACTCAGTCTTAGGAGCAAATCCAGACCAGCAAGCTCCGCAGATTTTGTCTGTTTTGATTTCTGAGAGTAGCGAGATAACAGTAACCTTAGATGAAAATATACATCCAGGACTAGCTGCTAATCAGAATAATTTTGAAATAGTAGAAACAGGCTCAAATCCTGTAAACATAGATGTAAATGAAGCAGAGCACACATTAAAACTCTCGTTCTCGTCTAATTTTCAGACAAGCTCCAAATACACCTTGCTAATAAACAATTTGGCAGACTGCAAGGGCAATGAAATAAACGGGGTTAAAACAGAAATAGTAACCATAGAAATGGCTGTAAAAGGCGACGTTCTGATAAATGAATTGCTTTTCAATCCTAAAGCAGAGGGAGTAGATTTTATAGAATTGTATAATAGTAGTGCCAAATTCATAGACCTAAGCACGCTATT
>DNBZ01000085.1 GCA_003484585.1 Bacteroidota bacterium
CGCTCCACTCCTATCTCTACGAGTTTCTCTATCATCCACTCTAGTCTATCTCTATTTTTAGTAGGTGCTATGGCTATAGTGATGTGTTCAGATTTAGGTTGAGACTCGGTACTTAGAATAGTACATTCTACATCTCTCTTGCTCAGCTTATCTATTCCACTTTTGTACCTATTGCCTTTGCCATCTATCACATAGATAATGTCGCCCACTTTTTTGCGAAGCACAAGAGCACAGTGTACGGCTTCTTGGTCTTTGAGTATTAAGGTATCTCCACTTATGGAGTTGGTATAGAATAGGTTATTCAAAGTCTTATTATCACGACAAAATAATATGTTTTTTTTAATTTCTCTTAATCCAACGCCTTCAACTCTGCCACTAACTCGCTTAGCACTTTCTTAGCATCGCCAAATAGCATCTGAGTTTTATCTCTGAAGAAAAGTTCGTTTTCTATACCTGCATAACCCGGTTTCATACTCCGCTTATTCACGATACAAGCTTTGGCATTTTCTACATCGAGTATTGGCATCCCATAAATAGGGCTACTAGGATCTGTCTTAGCTGCTGGGTTTACCACATCATTAGCACCTACTACTAGGACCACATCCGTCTGAGCAAACTCTGGATTAATATCGTCCATCTCTTTGAGCTTATCGTACTCTACGTTACTTTCTGCTAGTAGCACATTCATATGACCGGGCATACGACCTGCTACTGGATGTATGGCATAACTTACTTCTACACCTCTTTCTTCTAAGATAGTTTCTAATTCTTTGATGACATGCTGAGCCTGAGCTACTGCAAGTCCATACCCCGGAACTATGATCACTTTTTTACTATAGTTCAATTGCACGGCTAGGTCACTCGGACCTACTTCTTTCACATTGCCTTGAGGTCCTGCTTCGCTAGCTGCTGTTGTGCCTGCTCCAAATGCCCCAAATATCACATTGAATAAAGGTCTATTCATAGCCTTACACATTACCAAGGTCAGCAGTGTGCCTGCACTACCTACAAGTATACCACCCGTAAGCATCACCTGATTGCCATACAAGAAACCTCCAAAAGCTGCCGCAAGTCCTGTAAATGAGTTTAGTAGTGAGATAACCACTGGCATATCTGCACCGCCGATAGGCAACACGAAGAGGATACCATACCCCAAGGCAGCGGCAAACAATACATACAAATGCATTTCGCTTCCTGTACCTGTCCACACCATCCATGCTGCATACACGAAAAGGCCTATTAGAATGATGGTATTCAGAATATTATACTTCGGAAATCGTATGGCATTTTTTATTTTCCCATTCAGTTTAGCCCAAGCAATCATACTCCCACTAAAGGAAACAGAACCTATGACCATTCCTGCCAGAATAACACTCATGCTCATACTATCGCCTACATAATGGTGAAATTCTACTAAGCCTATAAGTGCAGCACAAGCTCCACCCATACCGTTAAATAAAGATACCAATTCAGGCATTTTTGTCATTTGTACTCGCTTGGCAGTGAGCCAACCTACTACCGTACCTACAGCTATAGCAACAAATATAAGACCATAGACTAGAGGACTTACTGCTCCCTCGTGAAATACGATAGCCGTAATCATGGCCGCTATCATACCCACTGCCGCTAATGAATTACCATTTTTAGCTGTTTTCGCATTACTCAGCATTTTCAATCCCAGTATAAAGGTGACTGAAGACAATAAGTATATAATGTGTTGTATATCTAAATGCATTATTTCTTCTTCTTAAACATTTCTAACATTCTATCTGTCACTACAAAACCTCCTACTACATTGAGCGTGCCTAAGAAGACCGCTACAGTCCCTAATCCTAGGGCTAAGTAATTATCAGGCTCCGTATTTAGCATGAGTAATATGGCTCCTACTACTACCACACCGTGTATAGCATTAGCTCCGGACATAAGTGGTGTGTGCAGTACTGCAGGCACTTTACCTATTACTTCTACTCCTACGAATATCATCAAGATGACGATAAAAATCATGTCTTTATTCTCTGTGAAAAATTCTATCATATATATAAGGTTTAATAGTTTAAGGCTTAAGGTTTAGTTTTTTCCACATCGTTTGTCTAGATCTAGATATTACTCGGGTTATCTGATCCGCCTCATCCAGAAGGTCCTTAATTTTTCCTTTGTCAGAATAAAAATCTCCTTCATCAAGGACTTCCAGCCAAAAGCAAGACTCATCTCCTTCTTCAATGGAAATACTAACTTTAGAAACAAATTCTTTATCTGAACGCGAAACACAAGCAGCCCTATAATTTGCTGCTACACTCGAAGCAGACCTTCCTAGTTGATTAGATATTATACGTGTAGAGTTTTGATTGTATGGAAGCTCATCACAAAGCTTTAAGGTATCTATTGCGAACTTCTTTGTTCTCTTCTTAAAAACCTTAACAAATTCATTTTCTATTTTAGCCATATATTTTTTATTCTTTTAAATTATTCATTTAATATTAAACCTTAACTCCTTAAATATTAAACCTTCGCTGTGACCAAAGTCTCCGTAGTTATCTCATCCTCCATATCCCACTTGAAACTTCCTTCACTTACCAAATGCGATAAGAATGTATCAATGTTTCGGCTTAGTAATTCACTGGCATTAGTTGGAATCTGAGCAGGGAAGTTGGACACACCTACTATTTTCACTCCATTGTGTATTACCGTTTCATCTGCTTTACTCAATGCGGTATTACCCCCTTTAGCCACTGCCATATCTACTATAACAGCTCCGTTTTTCATCAACCCTATTTGCTCTTCGCTGATGAGTATCGGTGATTTAGCTCCTTGCACAAGTGCTGTAGTAATCACTAAATCTGCTTGAGCTAGGGATTTATTGACTGCTTCTTTTTGTTTTTCTAAATATTCGGCTGACACTTCTTTGGCATATCCTCCTTCTACCTTCACACCTTCTCCTTCCACTGTGATAAATTTAGCTCCTAGAGATTCGGTCTGCTCCTTGCACTCTGGTCGTACATCTGTGGCCTCTACTCTAGCACCTAGTCTTTTAGCAGTGGCTATAGCTTGTAGACCTGCTACTCCTACTCCGAAGATTAGAACCTTGGCAGGTGTTATTGTACCTGCTGCCGTAGTAAGCATCGGAAAAATTTTGCCTAGATTATCTGCTCCACAAATCACTGCTTTATAACCAGAAAGATTAGACTGAGATGAAAGGATGTCCATACTCTGAGCTCTACTAATCCTTGGCATCGCGTCTAGACTGAGTCCCTTTATTCCTTTGGCTTCTAATTCTTTAATCAGTGGCTCATTCAATCGATGAAACAATTGTGATATCCAAATTTGACCAGCCTTCAAAGAAGTAATATCCTCTTTAGACGGTGGGTTTATTTTTACTATGACTTCACTTTTCTCAATGGCTTCTTTGGAAGTATGGGCTATGGATGCTCCTGCATTAGTATAGTCGGCATCGGTAAAGGCTGCACTAGCTCCAGCATTGGTTTCTACTGTCACATCAAATCCAAGGGCCGTTAGTTTTGCAATAGATTTAGGTACAATGGCTACACGTGTTTCGCCTGCATCAGTTTCTTTAAGTACGGAAAGTTTCAATTCTGTTCTACTTTTAGTTCGTGGTAAAGTTAGAAGAATTTGGGAATAGTGTTTATTCTATTAAGATTTTCTTGAAAAACTTTTGGTTTAAATTATTCGATATTTTAAGAATATAAACTCCTTTGGCATCTATTCTTATCTGATTATTTCTTTGGGATTCAAACTCAATACTCTTACCCAATAAGTCTCGAACCTCTAGCACAGAACATCCATCAGGTATTACTATATCTCCAGTACTTGGATTAGGATAAATAATAAAATCTGAATCTAAGAATTTTATAGAATTAGTGCCGCAGGTTAGAGTCAAAGAATCTACAGAGGTTTTGCCGCATTGCGTTGCAGAAAATTTCGCAGTGTATTTACCTTCTCTTGCATAGGTGTGAGTAGGTACTAAAGTATCGGAAGAAGTACCATCCCCAAAATCCCAATGCCCTGCATCTATATTCTCATTCACAGGATCAAACGTAAAAGTACATTCGTCCTTTAATACGGTAAATTTTGCAGAGGGATCACTTACTCCTATGTTAAATTTACTTAAACTATCTAGTAAGACTGCACTTACGGCCATGTGTATAGTATCAATGGTAGTTTGTGGCAATCCGTTGGTATAGCTAGAATTATAAGGACTCTTGCGATATATAGAGGTATAGAACGTATAAGC
>DNBZ01000021.1 GCA_003484585.1 Bacteroidota bacterium
AATTGTAGTCCAGACACTTCCGCATATCCACCACAAGAGCTTTTCTTAGATCCTCATACTGGCGATTATATCTTCACGCCTATTCAAAGCAACCAAACAAGCATACGTGTATTGGAAGTAGAACAATGGCGAAAAATTAATGGATCCACCTATTTAGCCAGTAAAATAAGACGAGATGTACAGACAACCACCCTTAGTTCTAGTCAAAATAACTCTCCTAAAATTAATTCCTATAATGAATATAATCTGTGTATCGGTCAACCTTTCACACTAAATATTTCTGCGACAGATTTAGCTGCTAATGGTATAGATATAAGTAGTGATTCTGTACTATTTACTGCAGAATCAAGTTTATCAGGATTAACACAAAATAATAAATCGATAACAACTCGACCTTACAATTATCTACAGCTAAGCTACACACCCACTATACAAGATACTGGCAAACATTATATACGAATAAAAGCTAGAGACAACCACTGCCCCAAGTACGGCGAGTCTTACAAAACCATACAACTAAACGTTTTGCCGCGTGATAAAGCCAGTCTACAAATAGATGAGATATTTTGCGGTAACAATCAGATTACATTCAATACACAGAGATCATCTGAATTCACCCTAGCCATATACAATCAAGGTATTTTAATAAATAACACCTCACAAGTAACTAGTCCTTATTTATATACTAATCCTAAAACCCAAAATCAAGTATACCAGTTACGCTATACAGACAATTATGGCTGTACCGACACCGTAGAAAACCTGCACAGTAATAAAGGAACTCTAGGTGTAAGTAAAGCTAGACTCATAGGAGCTACCACACTTTGCGAGGGGTCTGATTTGGTGACTTCTCTATCTCATAATGTCTATACTATAAGTGATGTCAATTGGCGGTACAATGGTGCACTAAGTATGACAGATACTTTAGTAACCGAAGTAGAAAACGGAATACTAAAATATCAATACACACTTACATCTAATAATCTAACTTGCCCGCTACAAGATAGTACACAAGTAATAGAAAGGCAGGGACCAAGTATCATAATGGCTGACACACATCAGATATGTTTTGAACCCATTATAGATTTAAATACCATATCTGTTTCTCCTGCTAGTGGTGTTTGGAAATATGGAACCACAGCTATTAATACAGCATTTGATATAAGTACAATTTTACCTAACGTAGATACTTCAATACGAGTGTCCTATAATGTTATGGATGAAGCTTCGCAATGTCTAAGCTCCAAGCAAATCTATCTAAAGGTACTAAAGGCTCCTGTACTAAAACTCCAAGATCAATATATATGTGGAAACGATAATGTATTTAGGCTAAAAAACGGAATAACAATTCCCTTCAATTTAACGGGCGAAAACATAACGTGGAGATCTTTAAATAATCCAAGTGCATACCTTGCTACACCTGAGCCACATATAGATATACCTTCATTTTCTCCAAGAACATATAAGATAGAAGCAACCAACAGAACTACAGGACTCTGCCAAATTACAGATACTATAACTATAGTCGTGAGTGACAATCTAGTCTTACAAGTGAATGATAACAGAACGATATGCCAAGGAAATGAACCGTTAGACCTCAACGAATATTTTCAAGTTAATGCTCCAGGAGGTGCTTGGCAAGCTACTGAGAACAGTTTATCCTTCACATCTAATAATCACTACATACCTAGCCTTTGCGGTGCCAATGTCCTACGATATACCTACGACAGAAACAATTGCTTTGCAGAGATAGAATTCTCCATTCAGACGATATGTAAGCCTACCTTTTCTGCTTCCATACCTTCAGAAATATGTGCAGACTACGAGCAGGTACAACTAGAACAAAACTATAGCTGGAAAGGTGCAGGAGTAAGTAACAACATTCTACGCCCTACTTTATTACCCATAGGCAAGCAAGAATTAATAGCTACGCAAACCGATGACATATGTGCATTTGACACCGTAATCCAATATACTATTATTCCACCATTGACCTATTCTGCACTTAGCAGTAATACCAAAATATGCGAAGACGAAACACTAGAGATAACGCTAGCCAGCTCTAGTGACTTTACGATAGACGTACTCACTTGTGCTTCTTCTGTGACCAAAAGCAGTCAACAAAAATTTACCTATACACCCAGTAATTGTGATTTACAAAATGAGGAGATAAATATATCCTTCATTTCTAAGTCTATGGCCATGTGCCCTAGTCACTTTGATACTTTAGCCATAGCTTACTACCCTAAACCAAAAGCTACAATATCAAAACCCATTATAGGTTGCGAACCATTAGACCTAGATATAACATTTACAACATTATCTGGCAACAACATCGACTATAAGTACACCTTAAAATCTGATTATCAAACTTTTAACGGCGTAGGGAATACCCTCCAATATACAGATCTGAAATACGGAGAATACTCGCTAACTACTAAATTAAGCGATGATAACGGTTGTAAAAATGAAACTACACAAGACGACATAGTAGTAGTATACCCAAAACCTAAAGCAGAATTTACAATGGCCAATAAAGATAGGTTAGCCCTATCTGAAAGAGAATTATTACTCAATAACTTTTCTTCATCCATAGAAGGACCTTTAAACTCGAAATGGTTCTATGCTAAAAACGGAAAATCAACTTTATTTTCAACATCTAGCAGTCCAATTTACGAGCTACCAGCGGATACGGGCAGGTTTCAGATAATGCTAATTGCATCTTCTGCCAAAGAATGTTCTGACACGTTCACTACCAATGTAGTACTAGTACCAGATATCATAGCATTCATACCAAATGCTTTTACTCCAGATAATAAAGGACCTGAGTCCAATGCTACATTCTCAGTAATAAGTGACCATGCACAGGCATTTAAAATAGAGATATACAATAAATGGGGTCAAAAAGTTTTTGAATCTAAAGACATCAATAACTCTTGGGATGGAACATTTTTGGGCCAACACTGCCCTAATGGAGTCTATGTATATTCCATAGATTTAATCAACAAAACCGGAGTAGAATACTCCTATCAAGGTACGGTAAATCTTATCCGTTAATTGGGAATAAGTATCTTCACATTCTAACAAAGCTTTCGAAGCTTATTTCTTAACTTCGTAGTGCCCGTAGCACAAAGTGAGCAAGGATATAATAGAAGAAAATAAAGAAATAGCTGGCCGATACCGCCAACTTCTGAAAGTGTCTAAATGGTCAAGAGAAAAAGGTGACGTCACCATAATCAGAAAAGCCTTTGATCTGGCACTAGAAGCTCATAAACCTATGCGTAGGAAATCGGGTGAACCCTATATTTACCATCCTATAGCAGTCGCTAAAATAGCTGCAGAGGAGATAGGGCTTGGTACTACTTCTATAGTCTGTGCCCTTTTGCACGACGTAGTAGAAGACACAGACATCACCTTAGAAGAAATAGAAGCACAGTTTGGAAGTAAGGTTGCCAATATAATAGACGGACTTACTAAAATTTCAGGAGTTTTTGATACCAGCTCGCCACAAGCAGAAAACTTCAGAAAAATGCTGCTTACCATGGCCAATGATGTACGTGTAATTTTGATAAAGTTATGCGATAGGCTACATAACATGCGTACTCTGGAGCATATGAGTGACAAAGGTCAACTCAAGATAGCATCCGAAACCACTTTCATCTATGCACCTCTGGCTCACAGACTTGGTTTATATGCCATCAAAACAGAGCTAGAAGATCTCTCCCTAAAATACACCCAACCTACACTATACCAAGACTTAAAGCAAAAACTAAGTGCTACCAAAGAGCAGCGTAACAAGTATATCCGCTCTATTATAAAACCACTGAAACAAGAATTCGATGAACTGGGTATTAAGTACGAAATAAAAGGCAGACCCAAATCCATACATAGCATCTATAGCAAAATGGTCTCTAAGAAATTAGAGTTTGAGGATGTATATGATTTATTTGCTATTCGTATAATAATAGACAGTGATCCTGAAGATGAAAAAATGGATTGCTGGAATGTATACTCTATCATTACAAGTATTTTTAAACCCAACACAGAGCGAATGCGAGACTGGATATCTATACCCAAAAGCAATGGGTACGAGAGTCTGCATACTACTGTGATGGGACCAAAGGGCCAATGGGTAGAAGTGCAAATACGCTCTACTAGAATGGATGACATAGCAGAAAAAGGCTATGCAGCCCATTGGAAATATAAGGGAAAAGATGAAAACTCTAAGGCTACTAATAGCTTAGATAACTGGATACAGCAAGTGCGTGAGGTGCTAGAAACTCAGGAAGGAAATGCTCTTGATTTTATAGACGAGTTTAAAATGAGTTTGTATGCCGACGAAGTATTTGCATTCACACCTAAGGGAATGCTCAAAAAGCTTCCTCAAAGTTCTACCGCTCTTGACTTTGCTTTCGAAATACATACCGAGGTAGGAGCTAAATGCCTAGGAGCTAAAGTGAATGGCAAACTTGTACCTCTTAGCTACGAAGTAAAAAATGGAGACCAAATAGAGATACTAACCTCTAATAAGCAAAAGCCTAATAAAGATTGGCTGGCTTTCGTAAAAACAGGAAAGGCACGTACTCGAATAAAACAAAGCCTAAAAGACAACAAGCGAGTAGTAGCTAACTTGGGCAAAGAGTCCCTATCGCGTAAAATGAAAAATGCTGGTTATGTTATCAATACTGAAAACATGAATAAGCTAATCGCATTTTATAAAGTAGAAGATGAACTAGAGCTTACCTATCAAATAGGCGAAGGAATAATAGATAAGGAGAAAATAAAGCTACAAGAGATCTTTGTAGAAACTAAATCTACACACAAAGCGGGTATCGCAAAAGAGTTTAATACCCTCAAGTCTAAAACCAAGAATGAACTAATCTTAGGTGATGACAATGTAGAAATGGATTACAGTATGGCCAATTGCTGTAACCCTATACCCGGAGACAAAGTGATAGGCTTTATCACGGTGATGGGAGAAATAAAAATACATCAAACCTCTTGCAAAAATGCCGCTAATTTGATGTCCAGATTTGGATACCGAATTATAAAAGCAAACTGGTCAGACGATGTGACTACGCAAGAAGATTTTGAGGCAGCACTCGAAATTTCGGGCATAGATTCTCTTGGTCTAGTGAGTAAAGTTACTGACATTGTTTCCAAACAGTTGAAAGTAAACATGAAATCAATCAGTTTTGAATCCTTGGATGGAACGTTCATAGGTAAATTAAAAGTGCAAGTATCAGACACAGAGCACCTTGACCAACTTATGAATGAACTGAAGAGCATAGATGAGTATGTAAAAGTAACTAGAACTATCTTAGAAACTATACCTAAACCAACGGAAAAGTAATGCAAGAAAAAAGCAGCATAAAAGACGATGTAAAATCCTTGTTTACTTCCTACCTCGAAAATAAAGGACAACGAAAGACTCCTGAGAGATACGCTATACTAGACGAGATATATAGCAACAAAAAACACTTTGATGTAGACACGCTCTACATTCAAATGAAGAATAGAAACTACCACGTGAGTAGAGCTACGGTGTATAACACCTTAGACTTACTCCAAGAATGTGGTTTAGTTATAAAACATCAATTTGGGCAAAATATGGCCCAGTTTGAGCAAGCATACGGATACAAACAACACGACCACATAATCTGTAATACGTGCGGAAAAGTAATGGAATTTTGCGACCCACGTATTCAACAAATCACTTCTAAAATGGCAGAATTGCTCAATTTTGAAGTAACAAGACACTCTCTTAATTTATATGGAGAACCTTTAGTAGATGAACTAGGGCTTTGTATGAACTGTGATAATCAAGTAAAAGTAGTAGAACAAAAATAAATGGTAGATGTACTGTTAGGCCTCCAATGGGGCGACGAAGGAAAAGGAAAAATAGCTGATTACCTTACTCCAAAATATGATGTAGTAGCACGTTTTCAAGGAGGACCTAATGCAGGTCACTCCCTAGAATTCAATGGTATGAAACACGTACTCAACACTATACCTTCTGGTATATTTCATGATGGATGTGTAAACATAATAGGAAATGGAGTTGTGATAGACCCTGTACTATTTATGGCAGAGATAGATCGCACAGTTGCGGCAGGTGCTAATGTAAAAGAGAACCTACGTATCTCATACAAAGCACACATTATCATGCCTACACATAAAATACTAGATGCCGCTAGTGAGTGGAGCAAAGGAGACAAAAAGATAGGCAGTACACTAAGAGGTATTGGCCCAACTTATAGAGAAAAAATAGGTAGAGGCGGACTTAGAGTAGGAGAACTATTTGATCCTAATTTCGAAAAGAACTACCACGAAAAGAAAAAACGATCGCTACAAATAGTGGAGACGTTTGGTTTTACAGATTTTGACTTACCAGCCATGGAAGAAGAGTTCTTCACCGCAGTAGAAAGACTTCGAGAATACCAATTTGTAAATAGCGAGTACCTCGTGAATGAGCATATAGTAAACGGCAGTAATATACTAGCCGAAGGAGCTCAGGGAAGTATGCTAGACATAGACTTTGGTTCATACCCATTTGTGACTTCTAGTAATACTACAGTAGGTGGAGTATCTACAGGACTAGGAATAGCTCCTAAGCATATTAATAAAGTAAAAGGAATCTTCAAAGCATATTGTACTAGAGTAGGTAGCGGTCCATTCCCATCTGAACTTCATGATGACATGGGTGAGCACATACGTAAGGTAGGTAACGAATTTGGAGCTACTACAGGTAGACCACGTAGAACAGGATGGCTAGATCTAGTAGCATTAAAATACGCTATAATGCTAAGTGGTGTAGATGAGCTGTGTATGATGAAAGCTGATTGCCTAAGCGGTATAGATGAGGTAATGGTAGGAACCAGCTACAAAGGAGATCTTATAGAAACCAATGAAGTACCTTTTGATCTAAATGCTGACAACTTCAAGTCTGTATATGAATCTCATCCAGGATGGCAGGAAGATATCACACAAATGAAAACACACGATGCACTTCCAAAAACCTTCCAAAACTATATCTCAGACATAGAACGCCAGATAAACACGCCTATCAGCATTATATCTGTAGGACCAGGAAGAGATCAAACGATTATAAAATAATAGCAGTGCGGTAAAAAAGAACAAAATGAACGCATACATATTCCCAGGTCAAGGAGCTCAATTCGTAGGAATGGGCAAA
>DNBZ01000300.1 GCA_003484585.1 Bacteroidota bacterium
GTAAGTATACCTTAAAAACATGTACGGGTAAGGCGGGAAGTCTTCTGCTAGTAGACACATCGGGTATACACAGAGGAATGCCGCTGAAAGAAGGAGTACGAGAAGCCCTAACTAATTACTATTGGGTAGCTAAGGAAAAAGGAGGCACAGGAGTTCCCGCTATTTTCGACGATTTGATTATTTCTTAGGTGTTGCTATGATCCATTTATTGTCGACTATTCGTTCACTACAAGCCACTTTTCTCAGAACCATTGCTTGATTATTAAATATGTCAGGCAATTCGTCTAGCTTATTTTGCTTATACGGAACCACCTTTACATCATGTGTTTCAGCAAGCCTATCAACCAGCATTTGAGTAGTATTTTCTACCACGTAATCGTGCGTTTCAATTATGATATCACTATTCTTTAACAGAGGCAATACCTTTTTGTTAAATAACTCGTCTTCATAACCATCTACATCACATACAACTAAACTTTTACCCTTTAGATAGTCTTGAAAATGCTCATCCGTAAACAACCCTTTAATCGCCACGTTTTTTGCATTATTAAGGGTAGCCATTCCCCTCACAAACTTCAAAGACAAAGGATTAACATCAAAACAGTAAACTACGGCATCGGGACACCTTTGTGCTAAGCCTATTGCATAATAACCATCTGCAGATCCAATATTTAAAATTTCATCATAATTATTGTTGTTAATCAACAGTTCTAAATCTTGATATATTTCAGACTCGTAAGTACCTAATAACTTTGGCAGGATAGTGCTAGTAAAAGAAACGAAGTCTACATACTGCAGACCTTTAAAAGGACCACTTCTGACTATTAAATCCTTTTTCAAAATTGTATTAAAAACTTCTAACTCCTTTTCTCTATGCCTGTCCATAAAATAGCGATTTCGCTCTTTCTTTAGCATGCTGCCAAATGCAATTGGCAATGCAAACAAGGCTCGTAGAGGTGCCAAACACATCATTTTATAAAATAATTTTCTAATATTACTTACTATTCTACTTTCCATTATTTATTCTTTAGAAGGGATATAATTCTTTTTTTTAGTCTACTTGGCAGTAAGCCTAGTAATTTATGTTTATAGGAGTTAAGAACTTTATTGTAGGTATGTTTAAACTCATAATTCTGCTCAAAATCTGAATGCATACTAGAATAAAATGTCTGAATTGGGATTTCATTTGAAGTAGAGTTAGTCTTTTTCTCAAAGCAGAAGAAACTAAGCGTAAAACTATGCCTATCTCGAATATATTTAGGTGATTCCTTGCGATAAATATCAAATCGATAAGGAGCTAAACGTACACTACCTAAACTCGCTCTATCTACTAGCGTACCATTTATAGCTTCATATTTATTTGCCTTATAATAATCTGTAAATAACGTAGGACTAAATTGATAAAAACCGTGATCTAAGTACCCATTTGTAGGGGTAGAGTAGACTATCCTACCACCTACTTTTAAAAGATCATGTATACAATCAAACACTTGAGGAGTATTGAAGACGTGCTCCATAGTACCTGCATCAAAGATTAAATCAGCAACACCTTTCAGCTTTTCATCTTCTATTTTAAAATTAAGGTTATGAACTATATCCGCCCCCTCATAGTCACTATAGTCCAAAGCTAGGTACTTATCGTATCCTAATTCTATAAAATAATCTTTTGCGGTAAAAGCGGAATTCATCTTACTTTTATCATCCCAAGTCTTAGGATAAGAGCAGTTTAATTTTTGACAAATGACAGCCAATTGTCGTCTATTAAAAAGCAAAAGCGGCTCTCCTAGAGCTACTACCGTTCCTTTATTATGCTTGTCTTTTTGTGAGATATCACTTAGCAGTGCCGCCTCATATATTAGTAGTCCCATGACTTATAATCCTAATTCTTTATATAATATGTCAAATTGCTGTTTAGTAGAAATATCCGCAGTGTTGTCCTTAGCCGTGGCCCAAGGAACCTCGGTAATATGAGCATTAACTGCATTCGCTAGATTGGTTGGATTATCCAACTTCCCATCAAACACCTGTCCTTCTTTAGCATACAACTTAGCTAGGTGCTCTTTAAATACTTCTATAGTGTAATCCTCTCTTAATGAACTTACCACCCGCTTACTATCTATGTTAAAACTATCAATATTTTCTACCGCTTGTATTAGTGCTTCGTGAGACTGTGCATATTCTGTAAAGAGAACTGAATTTTCATTATTAAGCATGTCAAGCCCTACACCACCGGCTCTAATGTTTTCATTCATCACGACAGGCAGTCCGCAAATAAGTGCCTCAGATATAGCTCTTGGCTCTCCTTCTTGCTCAGAGAAGAGGGCGAATACTTTAGACAGATTATAAAACTCACTTATTGCTTGAGAGGGAAGACCTAATAAGCTCAATGAACCTTTTATTCTCACTAAAGTAAACAACTGCTTCTCTTCTGCAGAAAATAAGCGGTGATAATCATCTTCTAATTCCACGTAATGACCTTTGGAATTTTCTAATATACTTTCTTTATTAATTAACAGGACTCTATACTTATATCCTTCGTCGTATAATTTTCTGACCGCATACACGAAATCTTTGAGCCGTTTATTCTTGCCACTATGTGACACACACATCACATCATAAATCTTGTTATACCCCTTATTCTCAAATATCTTATTAATAAAAGAACTGCTACTTAGTGGTATAGTTGCCACTTTTTCTGGTTCTTTAAAAGTAACCGTGCTCTCGGTACATAGATAAAAATCAATAAACGGTTTAGTACCATAATCTCTGTGGTACCATCCAAAATGTTCCCCTATAAAATATTTTTGAGAAATTTGCTCAAACTTCTTAGTGTAATACGATTTAAACTTGTCTAATGGGAAAAACTTATTGGTAATATTATTTACTGCTGGATAGCGTATTTGTTTAAGGCCTTTGCCAAAATAAGCAATCTCTTTATGTGTAAGCAGCAAAACGCCCTTATTATCAGCAGTTGGTTTCTTTAATATATGAGCCATATCAATGAATTAAGCGATATTTTTATATCCTCACTTAACTAGCCTTCAAGTATAGCTAAAATCTAAAGTTTTTACTAATAAGTAAGATCGATAATTGCATTTTCAAGTGAGCAAGTAATAATTAAGCTTAACTATCCTTCCATCGCTGTAGTACATTCAATCGCCAGTTGAGCTTTATATCCTTTGCTAAATCTATAAAATATTCTCTCAACGGCCCTTTCACCCATTTAAATTCTCCTGGGGTTACAAATCCTTTCTTATCTTTTCTAGCATAAATTTCTGGTGGCAATACATCCTTGAGTCCTTCTCTTAGAACATACTTAGTGAGTCCGTTTTTCACTCTCCACTCTACCGGAAGAGAAAATCCATATTCGACT
>DNBZ01000289.1 GCA_003484585.1 Bacteroidota bacterium
ACGTCTTGCATCATAGTGGTGATACGAAAAATATCGTGTTGTGGGGCATTCAGTTTTTCGCTAAGACTTGTAAGTTTCTTATAGATCTGAGATGCCAAGGCATCGTTTACCTGTATGTCATTCTCGCTTACCTTATGCTTTACTACATTGATGCTAAGAGTAGCACTGCCACGCTCTATCTGCTTACCAAAGGTGTTGCGTATTTCTATTTCCTTAGACATTAAAAAACGAGGTACTCGCAGGTTTAGGTCTAGGTACTTACCATTAAGGCTCCGCAGCTCTACCTTCACGCTGTAGTCTGCAGTATGTTTTTCGGCCATACCGTAGCCAGTCATTGATCTTATCATGTATGAGAGGGCAAATATAATAAGGTAAAGGTTTTTTAAGAAAGAATCGAGGAGCACATAATGTACCACGACTATAATTCACTACTTTTGGAGGTATGAAAATAAAACAGACCCTATTTATTCTACTATGTATATTGGTTCCTGGAGTTTCTGTTGTAGCTCAACAAAACGTTCTAAAAGTAGCAGAAGCAGAAGTTTGGCTAGATACGGCTACCCAAATGGTAATGGGCAGAATTACAGATCAAAGTGCTGAGCCTATCTTCGATTATTCATCCTTAGTGGGCGAAGCTACCAAGGATTTCTCTTGCTGGATGAGTATTACTAAAAGAGACGATGTAGCATTTAGCTATAGGCAAGGTGAGTTCGAAAAGGGTCTACTCACATTGCAGCAGGGCTATATTATAGATGTACTAGCTCACAAATTATTCAACTCAGATGATGTCGACATTTCACCGGATGCAGTGCAAAATTTTAAGCCAATAGATATCATAGTCGTAAGTGGAAAAGACACCTTTTACGATAAGGTAATAGGACGAGTGGTGGGTGAACAGCTAGAGATAACCTATAATCAGGTGAAGATAAAAGAAGATTGGCAGAAGTATCTGAAGGAGACAAGTAGTATAGAAGCCACATTCGTAGAATTAGAAATCACTCTAAACAGTGAAGGATACTACCAGCTCACAGCTAGCAATACTGACAGCACAATACAAGGGGCAATACTCCTTGTGCTAGTAGATGGCAAATTGTATGAACCAGTAGATAAAATATTGCTCACATGTGCTGCGTGTTCTGCCCTAGAAGGCCCAGTAACAATGCCAGAAGGAGGTTACTGCACTGCAGCTAGCAAGAAGCAGCCCTGTACCAAGACCGCAAGCATATCTAGTGATAAGCGAATATTTAAGTAATAAAGGAATAATTAAAAGATAGGTGCTGCTAGGAGAAATCTCACCTCCCCCTATTCGCCAGCCAAAGCCCTAGCACAATGAGTAGTCCAAAAACTGCCTTGCCCCAAGTTATAAAATCCTCTTCAGGCAATTGGCAGTAATTTCTGAGTGTTTAGTAATTTGAGGCACAACTATTATTTACCTTGTGAAGCAGTTGTTAATGCTTTCCTTCTGATATTCAGGGAATTATACCTACTTATTAAAACTTTCTTATTAAATTATTTTTCTATTACTTTGTAAATAGCTACCTCTTAATCTCCGAATGCTAGACATAAGGATTGAGAGTATGTAAGCGGATGTCTACACGTTTTTTTGGTAGACAGAATTTAATTGGTTTAAAACAGATTTCTTATGAATAATAAACTTATTGAAAAGTCATGTATTCTTATTGTTTTTATAGTGAGTATTGTAATGTTCTCGGGTTTTGAGATGACACCAACAAGTTCTTATCAAGTCAAGTCATTGAGTGCAGATGGAACGGAAATTGTTACCTTGGATATAGTTATTAGCTCAACTGGTCAAGCGAGTATTTCAAAAACTACTGCTCCCTTTTCTCAGACTGATATTATTCAGCAGTCAATTTTAGGTGATGGTGTGAACTTAAATTCTAGTACAGCGGGCAACAATGCTATAATCACAGTGAATGGAATTTCTACAGGACAAGAACTCTATTGGGTCCCCATAGAACTTGACAATCCACCTATTCAAAATGGAGGTGGTTCTGTTACATTTTATTGTATTGGAAGTGACTGCGACGCAAACTCGACTTGTGATTTATCTGTAATGATGAGTGCACCAAATATTGCGAATCTTTATTGTAATAATACGTGTTCTGGAATATGTAGGTTAGTAAGTGGCTGGTCAGGGTTTGGATCAGCAGATAATGGTGGTGGTGGCGTTTATATTGTAGCTTCTTCAGTTAACTATCTTAATTAAATTTTTATGAAAAGCAGTATTCAAGTATTCTTCCTAGTAGTTATAGTAACTTTCTTTGGTTTTACAGTTTCTAAAACGCTTAGTAATTCCAATGTCGTAACTGAAATAAAATCAGCATCTAATAATGACCCCAACTTAGTAATTAGCCTAACGATAACCCGTAACTCTAATGGAGATATTAGTATTGATAAATCAACTGAACAGAATTCTGAAAATGTAGGTTTAAAGGCATTTGTTTTAGAAGACTTTCATTATCCCGTAATGTCAATGCCAAATGATAGTGTATTCGTAGAGTATGATCCGCTTCCAATTGGGTATAACGTATATTGGATTCCTATAGATTGTGACACTCTACCTATGGCTCAGGTTGGTATAGGTTATGCATTTTGGTGTGATGGCTGTTCGGGATGTAAGCCATCTGTAGTGAGTACAGGAAACAGTGCAACAGTGACTTGTAATAACTCATGTTGCACATTAAAAAAGAGAAAGGTTGGTGGTTTAACTTTAGCAGACGGAGCTGGGTTTCTAGTAGTAGCTAAGAGCGTAACCTATAATTTTTGATTTTTATAGTATCATTATTTGACTAGGCTCACCTCCCCCTATTCACCAGCCAAAGTCCCAAAAGAATGAGTAGTCCAAATGCCGCCTTGCTCCAAGTGAGCACATCCATGCCCAGGCCTATAGCTATAGTGGTAGCAAGAAGAGGTTGCAAATAAATATAACTACCTACTTGTGAGCTGCTACTATGTTGCACTGCCCATACATTAAGTATGTAGTTAAGCAGAGTTACGAAAATCACCACAAAGACTAAGGCGAATATGGCTTGAGCAGTAAATAGGTGCCACTGCACAGCTACAAACTCTGAGTAACCTACAGGTAGCACAAACATAAAACCAATCATAAACATAAAGGCAGTAACGGTAGTAGCCTTGTATTTCTTTAGCAATCGTGCGACGTAGTAGAGGTGAAAAGCAAAACTGCAGGCATTTAGTAAAATAAGTAAATCGCCGTGCAGGCCATCGCTACTTAGTGAGAATGAACCAGCATTTACGAGTAATGCTGCTCCTACAAATGAGATGATGATTCCTAAGATAACTCTGCTTTTTATCCTCGATTTGGTTCCTATAGCTGTATAAAGCACTACCATAATAGGAGATAGGAGCATGAGTACAGATGCATTGATAGCAGATGTCATGCTCAAGCCTTTGAAAAATGCTAACATATTGAGTGCTACACCAAAAAA
>DNBZ01000113.1 GCA_003484585.1 Bacteroidota bacterium
AACCGCAGTATTACTGCCATTTATTAGGTTCTGGTATCCTTCTTCAGAACTAGTATATATGTTAAAATCACCCGACATTATATACGAATGTTCTCCGTTATAATTAGCTCCATGGTATTCCATCACAGCGGCAGTCATTAAAGCACGCTGAGTTACATTTGCCGAGCCGCTGCTTGCTTTCAGGTGGGCTACGTATACAGTAAGAAAAGTAGTATCACCTAAGTCCAATTCTGACTGGTCTAAATAGTACAACGTATAGGCATCTATTTGTCTTACGAGTTGTACATTATTAGCCCCACGATCTATTTTATCTTGCTTATGCAGTACCAACTTATTTCTGTTGTAGTACAACATATTAGTTAAGTTAGAATTTGCCGAATAAGTAGCTTGTTTATAGTACGATCTTCCTTGTTGATTTAAAGCATTATCTAGTAATCTTTTTGCTGCAGTACCGCCATCTCCTGCCATTTCGTTGCACGTAATAATGTCTGGCAATACATGGCTTACGATAGTTCTCATAAAGCCTTCCTTTTGTGCCGGGCTATTGTTATTCACCGTACAGTAAGTAGTGATATTCCTATAATTAAGCACATTATAGTGCATAAAAGTAAGTGTGTCTGTAATGGTTTGTGCAGATGCAGAAATAGAAAGCACACAGACTAGGATTAAGATTTTTCTCATACAGTTTCAAAGATACGCTATCGGGTGCTATACCCCACCTAAATTGTGTTTATTGACTAAGAAATGTAGGAACTCTTCACAACTCCTTTTTACAACTTGGTAGCACTCCTCAAAACCATCTTCGTTTCCAAACCAAGGATCAATAACATCTGCCCCTTTATTTAATACATCGAAATCCCTAAGTTTTAGCATTTGAGCAGATGCATTTGTAGGTCTGAGCTCATTGGCATTTTGTGCGTTACTTTCATCCATCACTACTAGATAGTCAAAAGACACGAAATGCTGAGTAATGAGTTGCTGTGCTTTATGATTTACAGGAACGGAATGCTTTTTCGCTACTTTTATAGTACGTGGATCAGGATTTTCTCCTATGTGATATGCCGCCGTACCACAACTCTCTACATAGATCTGTTTCTCTAGTCCCTGGGCCAACACTTGCTGAGCAAAAACGGCCTCTGCCAAGGGAGACCTACAGATATTACCAAGGCAAACGAACATTACATTAATCATAGGTATACTTTTTGATGAGCAAACATAATTTAGATTACTAATAAAATCAACTCTAAAGTCCTTTAAATCAAAATATTACAACCCGACAAGAGCCCCTAAAAGCCATAACTCGATTATTTATATAAAAAATACTTCAATTCCTACTTGTCATATTCAATGAATGTTTGATTTTTGCAACTGAAATAGAAAGAACAAATGGAAAATATTTTAATCGTTTTAGGCATATTAATTTTAGGATCAGCAATGGGTGGTACACAATTACCAAAACTGCCAGGAGCTATACTTTCATTAGGAGCAATAGTTCTTTTGTTTTTCAATTCTAACGCCCTTAGCAACATGGCTTCTACATTTTTTATCTTCCCGATAATTCTAGTTGTAGTAGGTGTAATGTCGTTTATGGCAGAGAAACGACTAGCAACAGAAGGAGAAAATGTAAGCAAAAACACGAAGTTAATGGCTGGCTCTATCTTTCAGGTATTGTTCATCGTGGCGGTTACTTTCTACTTTGTATCTGCATTCTTTTTTCCTTTCTTTAGCTAAAAACATCTCGTTTTCGTATTTCTTGCTCATTACCTAAAGTAGGTAGTGCTACTATTGTAGTATGGAAATTGCAATTATTGTAATCGGCATACTTGCCATTATCTTGGGTTTGGTAGGTAGCGTTTTGCCTACACTGCCAGGACCAACTGTAGCTTACGGGGGCCTTTTATTACTTCTACTAAACCAAACCGCCAAGCTATCTATGGTGGCCAATAGCTACATATGGCTTATCACATTAGGTATTATCACTCTCTTTATCACCGTGATAGATTACTACATGCCTATCTGGGGAACCAAAAAATTTGGTGGCACCAAGGCTGGATCTAGAGGTAGCACAATCGGTTTAATAGTGGCTGTGATTCTAACTTTTTTTACCTCGGGCTTAGCGGTAATCCTCATTTTAGTAGGCCCCTTTATAGGAGCATATATAGGCGAGAAGCAAGTAGGTCAGTCTAATCAGGTTGCTATGAAATCTGCAGTAGGATCATTTCTAGGATTTATAGCAGGTACTTTTATGAAAGTAGCGGTGGTACTGGTTATAGCCGCATACTTTACCTATTTATTGGTTTAGGTATTTTGTAATTTTTCTGATAAGGCTAGGAGAATATCCTGTTTTACCCCAGACCTTCGCCCCATTTCTATCAAAAACATCTACTGACGGATAGAAACTAACCAAACTGTCCTTATATCTCTCTGTAACATAGTAAGGCGACACACATTTTATAGTCTCTAAATAGGGTCTACTGAAAAAAGATAAAATAGCACCTTATATTGCTTA
>DNBZ01000093.1 GCA_003484585.1 Bacteroidota bacterium
TTTGGTGGGTACTCTACTCTTAGAGGGTTTGATGAAAATGAGCTCTTTGCTAGCAAAGCACTGAGCTATACCATCGAATACCGTTATTTCATAGGCCAAAATAGTAATATAGGGCTCTTTGCAAATGCCGCAGCTATAGAAAACACGATACAAAGCGACAAGTTTATATATGACATCCCATATGGTTTTGGGGCAATAGCTAATATACAAGTTGGCAAGGGCATACTAAACTTAGCTTATGCACTTGGTAGCCAACAAGGTAACCCTCTGCAACTAAGCAAGGCTAAGTTTCATTTTGGGGTTGTCAATTATTTCTAGGATTTTGCACACCTTTGTAACCTATTGATTCTACAAATATCAGAACAGCTTATATCAAGAGAGCATTCTCCGCTCTTTATTCGCATAGTACTTTTGCTCACTTTGGTATGCCTAGTTTTCTTGTATGCACTCAATAGAAATTGGGTTACCTCTATGGTACAGCTAGCTATTTTGCCATTTCAGCGATTTGCTTGGCAAAGCGAGAAATTCATGACTAACAATGTATTTAGACTAAGTTCTATTCTTTCTTTAAGCATATTCGCATCTGTTGCTATCTGTAGCTACCAATTAGGAAATTCAAAATTGGAAAATTACGACTCTATTCTCACGCTACTGTGGGTTTTTCCTGCCGTTATTCTCTTGTCTGTGATCAAGTTTGCAGCCAATTATTCCTATTTTAGCATACATAAAGAGGATAAAACCGCCAATATGCTTGTCGATTTTCAATACAGCCTCAATCAATGGTTTGCATTGCTTCTAGGAATACTTCTACTAGTCGACGTATTTTACTTTAGGTTGCATAGCAATATATATGTAGCTATGCTAATAGTAGCGGGGCTGTATTTCCTTGTGAGATTATTCGGAACCATTCTGATACTCCAAAACAACTTTAACTATTCTATTCTGACAGTTTTTGTTTACCTTTGCACTTTCGAAATTGTACCTGCGTTGTTTACAGCTAAGGTTCTATTCGTTAACAGCTAAGGAGGTAATATTGAGTGTAAAAAATATTCTAATTTCGCAGCCACACCCGGGTGGCAAAAAGACGGTTTACGATTCTTTAACGGAGAAACACGGAGTTGTCGTTGATTTTCATTCATTTATAGAGGTTGTAGGTATGCCTGCCAGAGAGTTACGCAAGCAGAAACTACGTATACTAGACCATACAGCTATTATATTCAATTCGAGAAATGCGATAGATCATTTTTTTAGAATAGTAGAAGAAATGAAGGTAGAAATACCCGCTACCATGAAATACTTTTGTACTAACGAAGGTGTTTCTCTCTACATTCAGAAATATACGCAACTTCGCAAAAGAAAAATGTTCGTAGGTAAAGGAACAGAATCCTCCTTTCTTGAACTACTCAAAAAACACAAAACACTCAATTATTTATTTCCCTGTTCTAATATTAGAACAGAAACTATTCCAAATTATATGGAAGAAATGAATATCAAATTTACCGAAGCTATAATGTATAACACTGTAAATTCTGACCTATCTGGTTTGGCAAGTGTTTACTACGATATATTGGTATTCTTTAGTCCTCAAGGAATTGCTTCTCTTTACGCAAACTTCCCAGACTTTGTACAAGAAGACAAAGCGATAGCTGGCTGGGGCAAAACTACCAATGCTGCATTAGAAGAAGCAGGCCTAGTTAACACTATTTATGCTCCTACTCCGGACCATCCTAGTATGGTAGCAGCTCTAGAAGCTTACATCATAGCTAAGAAAAAATCTTAGTCAAAATAGCCTCACTTTTCTTTGATTTTAATATGAGTAGATAATATTCTCCTCCGTCTGTAGTACCCAACTTTTTGTGCCAGACACTGGGTTGATCTCTTAGTCCTTTCACAGATATATTAACTTTCCGTATATCCAGCCTCATAAGCATAGCCTTAATGTTTTTTGCGTTAAGGTTCGATTTTTCAATAATCTCTAAACCTCTAAAACCCTCAGGAACTTCAGAATCACTAAAAAATATATCAAAAGCTTCATGCTTTTTCGCTTCTGCTTTTGCTAAAAAATACGCTGCAGATTTCGTCTTTGCTACCAATGCTATGGGTAGTAGTACAAAAGAATACGTATCATCATCCTGTATATAATTCCAGTTTGGCTTTGGTGGTTTTTCTAACTGTATGTCAAACGATGTCGCGACATCACGTAATCTTATTGTACTACTGTTTTCTGACCGTTCCATATTGAGCACCACACCTACTTCCTTCACTTCTCCATTTTGTGCTATCACATGAATGGTCTCTATGCCGATAAACTGTCGATACAGCTCCTCAATATCAAACAAAGGAGACAATTTGATATATACTCTCGTGGCAAACTTCTGCAACAGAGGCATCAGATCCAAAACATTTGGCTGGAGCAGATGAAGAGCAACGGATCTTCCAGAGTCAGGTCTTCTATCTGGGTCTATATACACCCACTCATACTTTTTAGATAAGAAACTCACCCCATCTCCCAAGCATCTTGTAATATTGGCAATCCCCAATATTTGAATATTATACGTAGCCATTTTGTGCAGATCCTCGTTTTGCTCCACGGCAGTAATTTCTGCTACACCCTCGGCTAGAAACATACTATCTATACCTAAACCCCCTGTTATATCTAATAAGGTATCTCCAGTTATAAATTCACTTTTGTACGCAGCCACCAGTTGAGATGTAGCCTGTTCATATGAACGCTGATCTAGAGCCAACAGTTTTTCGTGAAACAAGGGCAATTTGAACTTAGCCTTAGCTAGGAGCTTTATTAATTGTAACCATACTGTAAAATTTGCATCTACAGATGAGCTGTATTTTAATGACAATAGGCTAGTGTCAGCAGCTATATGCTGACGTATAAAGGTTCTCGCCTCTTTGTTTTCTAAAACATCTATAATGTCGTTACTTTGCACTATGCGAGTTAATAATTCCGTTGTATAATGGAAGCCGCAATATTATAATACAGTCATGAACATAAAAAAAATCTTATCCATATTCGCAGTAGCACTTTTCATCTCTGCACTTTTCACTTCTTGCAGATCTAGAGATGCTTGTCCTGGCGTAAGCCAAGTAAGTACATCAAACATTGATGTAATAGGCTAGGCATAGATAAATTTAATATTCTGTATCAAATCTGGATGCAGACTTTTAGCAACCGGACAGTATTTTGCAGTATTTTCCATAATAGTCTTCTCCTTATCTGTCCAGGTTTCTTGGACACTTATCACTACTTGAATCTCACTAATTCTTCTTGGATTAGTCGCCATAATTTTCTGAACCTCAGCATTTATAGTATCAAACGCTATCCCAGATTCATTTGCTTTGATGCCCATCACGGTTATCATACAAGAAGCTAATGCCGTGGCTACTAAGTCTGTTGGAGAAAATCGCTCTCCATTTCCATTATTATCTATCGGAGCGTCTGTCTCTAAAACCGATGCCGATTTTATGTGTTCACAAACCGTTCTCAGGCTTCCTTTGTAGTTTACGTTAGATGTCATATTGCTAGCTGCTCTTAATAATTATTGTTTTTATTCCTTATTTTTACGACGTGCAAAGTAATATCTATCTGAACATACACCATTTACCCAAGAAAATAATTCTTGTGCTGTGGATTTGCACACTTTGTAGCTTTGTACTGGCTCAAGAATCTAAGGTTTCTTCATTTTCTTTTGGAGCATCTGCAGCCACAAATGGTTACGGACTGCACGCAGACTTAGCTTTGCAGCCCAAAGAGACGCTACTACACGGTTTTCAAGTTTCTACTCAAACCATAACACACCCAAAGGAAACTAAGGTACAAAACTCACAACGTACTAATTCAAAGCCTTACGTATTTGGCAAGATAAACGCAGGTGGCACTTTACGCCTGAGCTATACACTGGAGAAAGAACTTGGCACATTAAATACAAATTTTCCAAACCTTATGGTTGGCATATCGGGCGGTCCCAGTTTAGGTCTATTAAAACCTTATTTAGTAGGTTATCAAGATCCAGACAATACGGGAAGCAAACCAGATATTATACAACAAAATGAAAC
>DNBZ01000043.1 GCA_003484585.1 Bacteroidota bacterium
TCATTTTTACCTTTTTCAGAAGTCAAATACGCTTCATCTTTTGCATTTGTAAGAAAGCCAGTCTCTACAAGCACACTTGGCATCGTAGTTTTCCATAAAACTACAAACCCTGCTTGATTTACGCCCAAGTCTCTTAAACTTCCTGTTGCTTTTACTTTATCCTGCAACGTACTCGCCAACTCTATACTGTGCTCCAAAAACGAATTTTGATACAAGCTAAGTATAATTTGAGCTTCTGGAGAGTCTGGATCGAAATCACTGTAGTGACCACTTTCCTGATAATTAGCCTCTAGCTGTAGCGATTCGTTCTCCCTACGACTTACCGCCAAATTACCATTCGTCTTATGTATTCCCATCACATAGCTCTCTGCTCCATTAAGTGAGGTGCTAGTATGTGCATTGCAGTGTACCGATATAAAAAGGTCGGCCTTGTTTCTATTAGCTATAGCTGCACGCTGCCAAAGTTCTATAAACCGATCATCCTTCCGAGTATATATAACCTGTACATCTGGCAGGTTCTCTTCTATTATTTTACCCAGCTTTAAAGCAATATCTAGTGCTATGTCCTTCTCGTTTATTTTAGAATGACCATGACATCCTGGATCTTTGCCACCGTGCCCGGCGTCTATTACCACTACTTTTATCGAAGATTTTAGCAAGTTAAGGGGCTGCGAACTACCTAATATCGAAATCGTTATTAGAAAAAACAGTAATATGAACTTAGTCTCGTTCTTTGTAGGATATAAGTTGTTCATTTGCAGTGGCATTTGTTCTCTTATTGGAGATTTGAATCGTTGAACAATTCTAAAGAAACATATCTACAACACGCTAACTATCAGACGTTTTTGTATCAACGCATACTCTGGTTATGTTTCCTTTTTAGTACACCGTTTTTGGGTATAGCTCAGTCCTTAGATTCACTTGCCACAGACTCCATTACATCCAACTCTACAGATAGCAGCTTTACGCTGGACAGCCTAGGTCAAGATAGCGTCGGTTTTTCTATAGCCAACCACGTATCTTCTATACAAGAAACTATAGAATATGAGGCAGATGATTCCATCATTCTAAATATGCAAGAGAAAAAAGCATACCTGTACGGCAATGCTAAAATTTTCTATCAAGATATAAAACTGAATGCTGCATACATTGAGATAGATTTTGACAGTAAAGATCTATTCGCAACTGGTATAATAAGCGACACTACCCAGAAATATGTCGGCAGACCATCCTTTGACGATAATGGGAAGATATACGAAGCGGATACTATGCTGTATAACTTCGAATCTAAAAAAGGCATAAGCTATGGTGTGCTCACTACCGAAAAAGACGGTTTCATACACGGAGAGCGTGTACTCCGAGATAGTCAAGAAAATATCTATGTGAAAAATGCTCGTTTCACTACGTGCGACTTACCCGATCCACACTTCTACATAAAAGCAGACAAAATAAAAGTAATACCCAAAAAACAGATAGTAACAGGTCCAGCTAATCTCGTGATAGCCGGCATCAACACACCGCTATTTGTTCCCTTTGGTTTTTTCCCTATACCAGAGGAGCGTAAGCACGGGCTTATCTTCCCTACCTTCGGTGAGTCGCAGGAGCGTGGCTTTAATCTGAGAGGACTGGGCTACTACTTCCCTGTAAATCAATACTTAGACGTACAACTAAAGACAGACATCTATTTCCGCGGCAGTTTTGGGGCTTCCCTTACTTCTAGATACTACAGACGCTATAAGTATAGAGGAAATCTGCAACTAAGTTTCAATAGAAACGAATTTGGCGAGCCAGAATCTCCTGACTTTAGAGTGTCCAATGACTACAAGTTAAATTGGACCTATGCTAGAGATTCTAAGGCTAAACCAGGAAGCAATTTCTCTGCTAATGTCAACTTTGTAACGTCTAGTTTCTTAAAGAATAATACCACAGATTACCAAGACGTAATAAGTACTAACTCTAACTCGAGTGTGTCCTACAGCAAGAGCTTCTTTAAGCGGAAGTTGAATCTGAGTATGGTTTCTAATATGAGTCAAAACCTGACTACAGGCCAGCTCACCACTACCCTACCTCAGCTTACTACCAGTGTCGCCAGACAGTTGCCTTTTAAAAATCTGAAACCCGAAAATAAAACTGCACGTAGTTTTTTGAATAACCTGGGTTTCTCTTATCAAGGTACTTTCAAAAACCAGCTAAAAACTATAGATACGGTTCTAATAGCTGGTATTGGAGAAATATTTGGACGTACTCCTGCTATTGGCACTCCAAGCCTAGGAAACGATTTTCAAAATGGTGCCAGTCATAGTATTCCCATTAGTACTTCTTTTAAAGCATTGAAGTGGTTTACAGTGAATCCTTCTTTTAGCTATGATGAGTACTGGTATTTTAAAACTACAGCCAAAGTATGGGATAGTAATGCGGACACCTTGCAGACCTTTGATAATGTAAATGGATTTTCTAGAGCTAGTACATACCGAGCTTCGGTAGGTCTTAGTACTATACTATACGGACTTAAGCAGTTTAAGCGTGGCAAGCTGAGAGCTATACGTCACGTAGTAAGACCTAACATTTCAGCTAATTTTAGTCCAGATTTTAGCCAAGGAGAAAAGAGCGGGTATAGAACCTACATAGACTCTGCTTTCAAAGTAAGAAGCTACTCCATATACGAAAATGCCATAATAGGCAGACCAAGCCAAGGAGCTGTAGGTGCATTAAGTTTTGGGCTGGGAAACAACTTAGAGATAAAAGTGCATTCGCCCAAAGACACGACTAATGGAGGCATAAAAAAAGTAAAGATAATAGAGAGTCTCAATATCAATAGTAATTACAATTTTTTGGCAGATTCGTTTAACCTGGCGGTCTTTAGACTAAGCGGTAATACTACTATACTGAATAAGATACGTATGAACTTTGGTACGACTTTCGATCCGTATGGCTACGTACTAAATGATGCAGGAACTAACTCCATAAAAAGCACCGAATATGCCTCAAGCGTGATGGGAAAATTAGGTCATTTCACTACTAGTAACCTTACTATATCTACCAATCTAAATCCAGAAGCTTTCAAGCCAAAAACATCTGACAAGGTAAGCGAAGAAGAACTGGAGTTCATCAACAATAATATTCAGAATTATATAGATTTCGATTTGCCTTGGAGTCTAAACCTGAATTATAACCTAAGAGCTACCACCAAGCCACTCATAGAAAATACGATAGAGCATAGTATTACCATTAATGGGGATCTAAGCTTGACTCCTAACTGGAAAATAGGAGTAAACACGGGATATAGTTTTACTCAACAAGATATATCGCTCACCTCTATAACCCTAGATAGAGACCTACACTGCTGGGTTATGAAATTTGAGTGGTTCCCTATCGGTCGCCAAATGTTCAGTTTTGGTATCAATGTAAAAAGTAGCACGCTCAAAGACCTAAAACTCAACAGACGTAGAGCCTGGTTCGATTTTTAAGCATTGTTCCTTCATTCAATTCTTCATGGTAAACACAGCGGATAAACACCCCTACAATTTGCTTTGATTCACTCTTCTATTCTGGAGTATATATATTCCTATCGGGATGTATTTGCATTTACCTTTCAAAAGATAACCTTTGCCCCATACACGTGAGCACATCGCATAAACTACATTCATTTGCCTCTACCACAGATGCGGCTATCCCCACGCAGCTCAACGATCCATTCTTAGTACAGGATAAGCAGCACCCACTAGTGTCTATAGCAGTAGCACAACTACAGCAACACCTAAAAACACAAACAGAGTGGCAACATAACTTCGGGTTACAACGGGAAGACACCACGCTAAAACCCATCGGCAAAATGTTTGGTGTACTCGTAGTACAAACAGCCGATAAGGAACTCGGATACCTAGCCGCCTTTAGTGGTAAGCTAGCTAGCCAAAATCACCATTCCTACTTTGTGCCGCCCGTGTTTGACTCGCTGAGTGAAGATACATTCCTAAACAAAGGCATGCGTGCCCTCAAGGTAATCAATGAGGAGATAAAACAACTGGAACTGGCAGGCTGCAAAGCCACGCATCAACTGATGCTGCTCAAAGAAAAGCGGAAAGCTCATTCACAAGGTTTGCAGAGTCAACTCTTTGACGCATATAAATTTTCTAATGCAGCAGGAGAGCTACGCACACCCAAAGACCTATTTACTACGCCACCCGCTGGAGCAGGAGAATGTGCAGCACCCAAGCTACTACAATATGCCTACCAGCATGACCTTATGCCACTGGCCATAGCCGAGTTCTGGTGGGGAGCACCGCCGAGCAGTGCTATAACTACCCGCACTCACGGAGCCTACTACCCTGCCTGCGAGGACAAATGTAGAGGCGTTTTGGGGTGGATGTTAGGGTAAATTATCCACCATTAATTAAGTTCTCTTGTCAAGGCCAATATCTATCCTAAATTGGCTACAGAAAATCATGATTAAATTTTTATCAATAATAAGTAAGATCACAAGGACCGTCTACTCCATAAATAATTCGCATTAGTAAGTCTTTCTCAAAACCAATAATAAATTTAAACAAACGAAAAACGCTTTAAGACTAATGCTAAATACAGACAAAAAAAAATCAGGTAAGAACAGAGCAAATACTGTAATAGACCTTTTTTGTGGATGTGGTGGTCTATCACAAGGATTTATTGATGCAGGATATGAAATAGCACTTGGTATCGATAACTGGGATGATGCAATTGAAACCTTCAACTTTAATCATAAAGGTTCTAAAGGAATTGTTGCTGATTTACTCAAAATTAATCCAAGTACTATTTCAAAAAAAGAAAATATTGATAAAATAGATGTAATTATTGGCGGACCACCTTGTCAAGGTTTTTCTATAGCAGGAAAAAGAGTAATTGAAGATGAGCGAAACCAACTTTATAAAACCTTTGTAAATTTTGTAGAATATTTTAGGCCTAACGCCTTTTTAATGGAAAATGTTCCTAACATTATGTCTATGGGGCAAGGAGTAATTAAAAATCAAATAATCAAAGATTTTGAAAATTTAGGATATCAAGTTTCATCTCAAATTTTATTAGCATCAGATTATGGCGTACCTCAAAATAGAAAAAGAGCATTTTTTATTGGATTGAAAGATGGTGCAGAATTTGAGTTTCCAATTCCAACAACACCAAATAATAAAATAACTTCAAAGGAAGCTATTTCTGACTTAACACAACATACGATAAGTGATGGAACACCATATTTAAACAAACATCAAAGTTCGTATCAGAAGCAAATGCGAAACGGTAATAAGATTGTTCATAACCATCAAATCACAGAACATAAAGAAAAAACAATAGAAATAATTGCAATGGTTCCTGATGGTGGCAATTATAAAAACTTACCAAAAGAACTACATACAACGAGAAAAGTAAATATTGCTTGGACAAGACTTAATAGTCAAAAACCAAGTTTTACAATTGACACAGGTCATAACCATCATTTTCATTATGAATTTAATCGTGTACCCACTGCGAGGGAAAGTGCTAGATTACAATCCTTTCACGATGACTTTATATTTCAAAAAGGAAAAACTAGCCAATTAAAACAAATTGGGAATGCTGTCCCTCCATTATTGGCAAAAGAATTGGCAAAAAAACTAAAAAGCTATTTATAAATGTACAATCCAGAAAACCAATATAGATGTACAATAATTAGAGGAAAAGCTCAAAAGGATTTAGATAATCTATTACCAGCTTATGCGAACTTTATTAATGATGTTTGTCCAACTGACAAAACTAATTTTGATGATAGCTTTAATAATTATTTGTCTAGTATATTTTATGAATCCGACTTCATTGATTTATCAAAAAAAAATCAAAAAACAATTAGGAATCACATAACTGAAATAGCAGGCAAACTATTTGGTCTTTTTTTTATGAAAGATGACACTGTTTATGAATCTGAATCTTGTGCTAAATTAGTTGAAGATAATGACCAACCAGCGTTCTTTAAAAATCTCTGTTTGAATTTTCAATTTCCAAATGGAACTCAAAAAATTCAAACAATACAAGAGAGAATTGCTAATCAAATAAAACTCAAACCTTTTCATTTTATACTTTCTCTTTTGAAACAGGCTAAAATTAAATCTGTTATAATCACAAATGATGAAATAGAATACTATGTGTTGAATTCGAAAGAAGTTTTACAAGGAAAAATAAATACTGAATATGTGTTAAATACAATTATTGAAAGAAGAAAAAAGGGAATAGTTAAAAAAGTTGAACGTGGGACAAGACATAGGCAACATTTAAGAGAGCAAATAAATCTACTTGAACTATCTAATTTAATAAGAGTAGAAGATGAAAATGTATTGCTTAATTCTTATGAACACATTGCTATTGAATTATTTATTAAAACAGTCGACAAACCTCTAAACTTTGATATTTACAAATATGATTTTTCAAATAGTGAAGAGAAGAAAGTAATGTATGAAGATTGGGCAAAGTATTTTGGTGGCGTAAATATATCAGACTACAACCTACTAACAACTTCAGTTGAAGCACTTCAGCAAAAAGAAGATATTCAGATAGAAACCAAACCAAAGAAAGGCGTTGACCATACAATATTGGGAGATGCAGGTGAAGAATATGTTTACCAAATAGAAAAAGAAAGAGTTAATTCATACAACCCAAGATTAACTAATAAGGTAATTATGCTTGGTAAACAAAGAGGGATTGGTTACGATATTTCATCTGTAGAAGCAAACGAAAATATTGAAGATCCTGAATTTGCTCGTTTTATAGAAGTCAAATCAACCAAGCGAACTACGGCTCCATCTTTGACTGACAAAACTTGGGTAGATACAATTAATCTAACGAGAAAAGAATGGGTAGCAGCCAAACAATATCGAAGTGCATTTAATATATATCGTGTATATTTTACACCAAGCGAAACAGTTATTAGAAAGATAAATAATCCTTTTGAAAAGAATGAATCAGGTATTATAAACGTTTTACCAACTATGTATAGAATGGATTTCTTCTCTAAATCTATTGACAAACAATATTAAATTATGAAAAAATTAAAAGTAGCTTCATTTTTCAGCGGTTGCGGTGGCTCAGATTTAGGAATAGTTGGTGGATTTAATTTTTTAGATAAATCCTACGACAAATTACCATTTGAAATAACTTATGCGATTGATAACGATAAGTATGCAATAGAAACATATAATGAAAATTTTGAGCATCCTGCTATCTTGGATAGCATCAAAAATATTGAAAAAGATTCAATACCAGACTTTGACATCTTAATAGGCGGATTCCCTTGTCAATCTTTTAGTACAGTAAACCCTACTAAAGACACGAATGATGAAAGAGCTAATTTATATAAGGAATTAGTCGAAATTGTTGAAGTCAAAAAACCTGATTTTTTCGTATTAGAGAATGTTAAAGGTTTAACAACTTTACAAAAAGGAGCTATCTTAAAAAAGGTAATTAAAGATTTTAAAGGTTCAGGATATAAAGTAAAACATAAAATATTACTTGCATCAAACTTTGGAATACCTCAAAAGAGAGAGAGAGTTTTTATAATTGGAATTAAAAATAATATAGATGCAGAATATAATTATCCAAAAGAGACTCATAATGAGAATAATTGGGTTGCGTTAAACTCTGTAATAGATTCTTTGATACCTACAGATGAGAAATTTTATTTTTCTGAAAGAGCAGTCCAAGGTATGAAAAATGCAAAAAAGAATATGAAAAGAGGTCTTTATCAAGATTTGAATAAACCTTGTTTGACAATTACTTCTCATTTAGCAAAAACGAGTTTAAACTCAAGAGACCCAGTTCTATTGGTTAATCCAGAAAAAGAACTTTATCGAAGATTTACACCAAGAGAAGCGGCTCGGATTCAGTCTTTCCCTGATAATTTTGTTTTTCCTGTTAGTGATACTCAAGCTTATAGACAAATTGGGAATGCAATACCACCAGTTTTGATGTGGCACGTTATGAAATCATTGAGCGAAGCTATAATTAAAGAAAAAAATAGTGAGTCAGCAGCTAAAATTTTTTCTAAAGCTCACAAAACTTCTCATCCTAAGGCAGAATCATTAAATTTTGCATAATTAGATAGAACCAAATTGAATAAGGCCTTCGGGTTTATTTTATGTAACCTTACCAATACCCCCAGGATCTGCATCACGATAGCCTTTATTTCGTTTGATTTAATCTTTAAACAGATAGACTCCTCGTAGGCATATTTTGCTTTTTTTAGACTTTTTTGTGGTTCGAGCATAATTAAAACTCCACCTTTGCCTACAAAACAATGCCCAAATACCAAGCCACCATATACGGACACAAAGAAGAGCAATTTAATATCTGGTCTCACGGGCTAGGTTTTGTAGCCAGTGTGGTAGGTACATTGCTATTGCTAGCGAGAGCACTAGCCATTAGTGACCCCACGTATGCCGTGAGTGCAGCAGTATACGGAGCTTCGCTGCTTACACTCTACGCCGCCTCTACCCTATACCACAGTGCCCAGAAACCTAAACTACGTAACCGTCTCAATATCTTTGATCACGCAGCTATATACATTCTCATAGCGGGCACCTACACACCTTTTTGCTTGATTACCTTAGCGGGTAAGGCAGGTTGGATTCTATTTGCATGCGTTTGGTCCTTTGCCGTGGCAGGTGTTATACTCAAGCTATTTTTCACAGGCAGGTATGATAAGCTCAGCACGCTGATGTACATCTTCATGGGCTGCATGGTGATATTTGCCTTTAAGCCACTCATGGCTCATCTACCTACTGAGGGACTATACTGGCTCCTGGGAGGTGGCCTCTCGTATATTATAGGTGCAGCGTTTTATAGCTTTCCGCAGCATATCCGCTATAATCACGCTATTTTTCACGTTTTTGTACTAGCAGGTAGCCTTTGTCACTTTGTGTCTGTCTACTGTTACGTAATCTCTCCATAAGCTTTTCGCTATCTTCGTAACTCACTTATGAAGAAAAACACCACATACTCCCGCACCAGAGCCCAAGAAAGTACCGATGCTATACAACGTCTTTTTGTGACGATGCGTCACCTCTTTAACCGTGGCTTCTATAAGCCTATGGGTGTAAGTGGCGAGACACTGCGTGAGGCTCTGCTCACTCTTAGTCCAGAGATATACGGCAGTATAGCCCAAGATAAAGTAGAGCTGGATGGCTTACTGTACGTCATAGACCGTCTACCAGAGGGTATAGAAGAGTGCAGATACATAAACCTAACAAGTGACGAGGGTTACTCAGACACTCATTTCACTCCTATAATACCGCCTAAGCGTAGAAGAAACTGCTACCGCATAGATGCAGAGCAGATGAATATAGAAATCACGCGTGGCCGTTCGGAGATATACGATATACTGACCCACCTTACCTTCCTATTCATAGAGAGCCATAAGATCATGAAGCAGGTGCTCATTAATGAACAAGGAGATGTAAACCGAGATTGGCAAAAGCTAGAAGTGGCAGTACTGCAAACGGAAAACCTGACCAAAGACGAGCGTGAGATAGCACTCTCTCATACGGCGAACATACTAGGACGTACTTTTAAAGAAGTGAGCGGTGTGTATGCTAAGTTTAGTAGTGCCGATAAGCCTGAGCGTTTTTTAGATATAATCTACTGGCTAGGCAAGCTGGCTCTAGACGAGATACTGCACGAGAATAAACGTACCGTTACCTTTAGCTCTGTACTGCGTGAAACGCTAGGGCAGCATATACACGGCGAGCAATGGGCAGACAGTATAAAGGCTGTACTGCATACGCAAGGACTGCTGAAGCGGCCTATCCATATCATAAGTGCCAATATGCATAGTGTACAAAACTCGCTCTACGCTCCAGAAACGCTAAAAACAAAACTAAAAGGACAGAATAAACTCCAAATTTTTGAGGAGCTGAGTGCTAACTCTAAGCATAGAGATACCGTAGCTAAAGTAGCCACTAAGGAAGGGATGACGTTCATAAAAGATAAGAGCGGCACTAATATAGACGTACAGATTTTTGATACGGCTAAATACTCTTCTGGTGACTATGCTACTAAAATAAAAAACCTAGATGACGCAGATAAGCCTGTCATAGTAGTGATGGATTACGCCTTTGGTGAGCAAGCCTATGAGACTATGGATGAGCTGCTAAAGCCGTATAAATCGAATGACGATACAGCGATATACCTCAATGTATCCTCTATCTCTATTATGGGTAAGGCAGGAATACTAACAGGTGGCAAGGGAGATATTATGATTCCTTCTTCT
>DNBZ01000321.1 GCA_003484585.1 Bacteroidota bacterium
GGTGGAGTAGGATGGGGCGAGGTAATGAATGGCGGATTTGGGATGCTGCTAGACGGTACTGATGAAGCAGATGCTCGCTTAAAAAATATGCTTCTCTATGATGTGAATAATGGAATAGCTAGACGTAGTTGGGCTAGAAATGAGAACGCACAGTTTGCTATAAAACGTGAAATGGAACGCAACGATAAACTAAAGGTTACACTGGCTAATAGTGTGGAGGATGGATTATTGGAGGGGTTGTTTTAATTTTTTTGTAGGTCCGTGCCGGTTTTTGTAGGTCCGTGCCTCTGAGGCACGGACCTACAAAAACAACCATATCAATTATATGTCCAAATACCAAAAACGTCAATACCGATTGCCAGGGTTTAATTATGCATCTAACGATGCCTATTTTGTGACGATCAATACGACGGATAGGGTTCATTTTTTTGGTGAGATCAAAGAAGGTAAAATGTTACTGTCTGAAATGGGAGAGGTGGTCGTAAATGAATTAGAAATGGCTAGTATTCACAAAAAGAATATTCTCATATCTGACTACGTAGTAATGCCAGACCATGTGCATATTATAGTAGGTTTACAAAACAAAGATCTATCTAAGCGACCAGAGTTAATCAAAAAAAATCCAGCTATTTCTGGAGAGATACATCCCTTGCAGAAGGGATCTTTGCCCTCATTCGTTAATCATTTTAAAGGCCGTGTGACCCGTGAAATACGTGAAAAAATTCACGCGGATTTTGGTTGGCAACCCAAATACCATGACAGAATAATACGGGACAGTATAGAGTACGAACGTATTGCCAAATACATAGCGGATAATGTGGCAAAGTGGGATGGGGAATCTAGAGAATAACGCTAGGGAATAATGTAGATGATTTGTTGGAAGGGGTTGGTTTAGTTGTTCTTAGTTTCCTCAAAAAGAATACTTATTTCAGTTTGCCAGTAGTTGCCTTCTGACATTGCTTCAAGGTCAATTGATTCTAATGTATTTTTAAGAGTATTAACATTTTCTAGTTTGTATAGAGAATCAAGATATCCATCTGGACCGTATTTTTTCTGTGCTTCTGCTACAAATTCAGTTATGGCATTTAAGCAATAACCTAGGTGAATTATTGAAGAATTCATAAATTCCTCTTCAAAATCAAATTCGTGATCTAAGATTTTAATCTTATATTTTTCAAATGTATCGATTACAATTTCATTTCCATTTCCATCAGAACCTATACTAATATATTTAGAGAATTTTGGTTCTAAAAAATCAAACCAGTCAGTCAAAGGGTTTAGTCCTTCATATTGAATATTGTTATTTTTATTAAACGATAGAAATGGTGCAGAGCTTTCAGGTAATCCATTTGTGGTTAGGAACTCTCTTGTCTTCTCATTCAATTCTAATCCTTGTAAAACCTCAGGTGAATATTTAATTATATCGAGTTCTTCATGCCATTTCATTCAAGCAAAAATAGAGAATTTTGTAAAACAGGAAACGCAACTATAAATGGGGGAATTACAATGGCTAATAGTATCGAGGATGATTTGTTGGAAGAGTTGATTTTGACAGGGTTTACCTCTTCTTTGAGAAGCGAAACTTCTGTATACAAAATTGGCCTGATAATAGTATACTGATGATTCATATCTTAACAAAGTTAGGAGGTTAACTCTAAGGTGTGAAAATTTTTATAAATAAAAAGAGAGGAGACCCATTAAGGCTGCCTCTCTTATATTTAAATACTAAACCAAAAACTAATTCTTTATTTCTTTCTATTCAATTCCATATTGATATTGATTAAAACATCATCACCTACCACAGATGTAGCAGCCCAGCTTCCAGAGCCTACACCAAAGGAGGTTCGGTCTAGTTTGGTTTTGATAGCAATACCAAGCAACTCTGTATTTTTCATAAATGGGTGATCCATTTTACCTTTTACCTCTATAGGGAAAACTACTTTTTTTGTAACGTCTCTTATGGTAAGATCTCCTAGAACTTTAAGCTCGCCATCTTTTTTCAAGAATTTGTCTGACTTGAATGTAATGTTTGGGAATTGCTTTGCATCAAAAAAATCTCCAGACTGTAGGTGTTTGTCTCTTTTAGCATCTTGTGTATTGATACTACTTACTGGTATGGTAAATGACACAGAGCTGCCTTCCAAGTTATTCTCATCAAAACTGATAGTGCCACTGTAGTCAGTGAAATTACCGGTTACGGCAGAGAAGAAATGATTGATGGAAAAATTGATACCTGTATGTGTTTTATCGATTTTCCAAGAAAGAGCGGTAGCTGCGTATACCGTTGCTGAGGCAAAAAGTGCTACTAGAGCAAATGCTTTTAAAAATGTTGTTTTGTTATTCATATCCTGATATACGTGTTGCCTTATTTATTCTGACAATAAGAAAAATAAATACGCAGCTCTGCTGGGGTTATATGAATTTTTCTTATCAGTTATCACCTAATTTTATTAGGTTTAAGTGTTTTTTAATATTTCCCCATAATTGATTTTAAACATAAAAAAAGCCGACTAAGAAGTCGGCTAGTTTTTTTGTTTTCTGATTCTATTAATTAAAGAAGTCTTTCATCTTGTCAAAGAATCCTCTCTCTTTACTCGGATCTGGAGTGAAATTTTCTGCGTCTAGCAATTGTTTCATAATTGCTTTTTCTTCAGTGCTGAGTTTTTTAGGTGTATATACATTTACGTAGATCAGTTGGTCTCCAGGACCGTATCCATTTACGTCTGGTATGCCTTTGCCTCTTAGTCTGAGTACCTTTCCACTGTGGGTGCCAGCCTCTATCTTTATACGTGCTTTCCCAGTTACTGTAGGTACCTCTATATCTGCTCCCAGAGCAGCTTGAGGGAAACTAATATGTAGATTAAAGATAATATTATTTCCATCTCGCTCTAGGCTTTCGTGTTTGGCTTCTTCTACTAGAACTATCAAGTCGCCTGCTACACCACCTGGCATTTCATTTCCTTTGCCACGTACATTGAGCTGCATACCGTCTGCTACTCCTGCAGGTATGTTGATGGTGGTAGTTACCTCTTCGGTTATTAAACCCATTCCATCTGCTCCTGGAGGAACATTCTTTATCTTCTTGCCCATTCCTTGGCAAGTAGGACAGGGGCTTGCTGTCTGCATTTGCCCTAAAAAGGTATTTTGTACTCTAGTTACTTGACCTTGTCCGCCGCAGGTACCACAAGTGTCAAAAGTGACCCCTTTAGCAACTACCTTTTTCTTGTACTTTATCTTCTTTTCTACGCCGTTGGTTACATCTTCTAGGTTTAGCTTCAGTTTTATTCGAATATTAGAGCCTACTGCCTGTCTGCTTCCTCCACCACGATTTCCGCCACCAAAGAAGCTTTCGAAGGGACTTCCGCCGCTTCTTCCGCCTCCTCCGCCACCGCCAAAGATGTCGCCGAAGTGACTGAATATGTCATCCATATTCATACCTCCTCCTCCGCTAAAACCTCCTTGACCGTCTACTCCTGCGTGACCATATTGGTCATACCGTTGTTTCTTTTCAGCATTACTTAAAACTTCGTAGGCTCCTGCGGCTTCTTTGAATTTGTCTTCAGCTTCCTTATTGTCAGGATTCTTATCCGGGTGAAACTGTATCGCTTTTTTACGATATGCTTTTTTTATTTCTTCGGCTGTAGCACCTTTTGCTACGCCTAGTATGTCGTAAAAATCTCTTTTTGCCATTACTGTCCTACTACTACTTTGGCGTATCGTATCACCTTATCATTCAGCTTATAGCCTTTTTCTATCTCATCTACTACCTTGCCTACTAGTTTCTTATTAGGTGCAGGTATTTTGGTGATAGCCTCGTGTATCTCCGGGTCAAACGTTTGTTCTATAGACTTGAATGCTTTTAAACCCTTAGATTCTAGGCTGCTTTTAAACTTATTGTAAACCAAGTCCACTCCTTTACGAATAGTTTTTACGTCGACATTCTTATCCATGTTTTGCAAGGCTCTTTCAAAATCATCTAATACAGGCACTAGGTCTGTCATTATATCTTGTCCCGCAGTTTTAAACAGTTCAATTCGCTCTTTAGAAGTACGTTTACGATAATTGTCAAACTCTGAATAGAGTCTTAGGTATTTGTCATTGAGCTCGGCTATCTTTTCTTCAGCAGTAAGCTCAGTTGGCTCAACTACTTCTTTCTCAGTATCTTGAACTGCCTGGTCTTGGCTATCGTTTATCTCTTCGTTTTGATCTTTTGTTTCTTCAGACATCATTCTATCCTTCTTTTCTGAGATAAGGATAGCAAAAGTATTGCCACGTAAGTTTGTGTCAATATGACACCTCTTATTCTGCCATATGTTTAGCTAGAGTTTCTGCTAACTTATTACCGAAAAGTCCTTTGTACATTATCTTCCCTTTTCCGTCTATAAGCAGATTATGAGGTAGATATGTGAAATTGTACGTTTTTACAATTTCACTTTCCCATTTTTTAAATTCACACCCGTGGTTGGGCCAGCTTAGTCTATCATTTACTATTGCTTTTTGCCAAGCTGCCTGATCCGTGTCTAGACTCACACTATAGACTGTAAATCCTTCGCCTATATCAAAAGACTTGTCCTTATAGCTATCGTATGCTTGTCTTATCGTGTTGTTTTCTATTCGGCATGTTCTGCACCATCCTGCCCAAAAATCTATTAGTACAACTTTCCCTCTAAGGTCTGACAGTTTTATTAATTTACCATCTGGATTTCGCAGTATTATTTCTGGGGCTATATCTCCTACTGCAGGTTTTATGTCAGTTACGTGAGACTTGAATGCCGTACAGAGTATAAGAACTAAGGCAAATACACTAATTCTTATATTGGTCATATCTTAAGAACGAGTAATTCTGGCTCCTATTGCATTCAGACGTGTTTCTATATCTTGATAGCCTCTGTCTATTTGCTCTATGTTATGTATAGTACTAGTGCCTTCTGCACTCATAGCGGCTATAAGTAGAGATACGCCCGCACGTATATCTGGGGAAGACATAGTAGTAGCCTTCAGCGGTACTCTACGATCTAGTCCCATCACAGTTGCTCTGTGTGGATCACATAGTATTATCTGAGCACCCATATCTATTAGACTATCTACGAAGAATAGTCTACTCTCAAACATCTTTTGATGTATTAATACATTTCCTTTTGCTTGTGTACACATTACTAATATTACACTCAATAAATCGGGTGAAAGACCAGGCCATGTAGCATCTGCTATGGTCATCATACTCCCATCTATAAAGTTGTCTATTTCGTAGTGTCTGTTTTCTGGGATGATGATATCATCATCTTTTATCATAAACTCAACGCCTAATTTTTTAAATACCTTAGGTATGATACCTAATTGATCTACTCGGCAATTTTCTATAGTAATCTCAGACTGAGTAAGAGCTGCAAGACTTATAAATGAGCCTATCTCTATCATATCAGGTAAGATAGTGTGCGTACATCCACCAAGTTCGCTTACTCCTTCTATAGTTAGCATGTTGCTTCCTACTCCAGAGATTTTGCCACCCATAGAGTTAATCATCTTGCACAGCTGCTGTAGGTAAGGTTCGCAGGCCGCATTGTATATGGTAGTAGTTCCTTTTGCCATCACAGCAGCCATTAGTATATTAGCTGTACCTGTTACAGATGCTTCTTCTAGCAGCATATAGCTGCCTTTTAGGTTTTTACCTTCTACTTTGTAGAAACCTGTTTCTTTATTATAGATAAACTCAGCACCCAAACTTTCGAAACCTATGAAGTGAGTGTCGAGTCTTCTTCTTCCTATCTTGTCTCCACCCGGGCTAGGTATATAGCCTATACCGAAACGGGCTAGCAATGGACCAATAATCATAATGGAACCACGTATAGCAGCACCTTTGGTTCTAAATTCTTCCGTATGAAAATAATCTAAATCTATCTCATCAGCCTTGAAAGTCCAGTTTCCTTTGGCTTTATGGTCTACTTTTACTCCTAGGCCCTTGAGTAACTCAATCATACGTAGTATGTCTCGTATCTCAGGGATGTTGTGTAATTCGACTTCCTCTTCTGTAAGCAACACTGCAGCGAGAATCTGTAGTGCTTCGTTCTTAGCTCCTTGTGGAGTTAATGTTCCCTTTAGCTTATGCCCTCCTTCTATTGTAAAAGTTCCCATTTATCTTTTCTTGTATTTAGGATTAAAAGGTTTTTTCTTTTTCCCCTTGTTTCTATTGTTATTGTTATTTCTGTTGTTATTTGGTTTTCTGATAGTCTCTATGTGTATATCCAAAGAGTCAGGAGCTATCTGCAGTTTACCTTCTGACAAGTCTGCCAAGTGTTGCACTACTTGTGTAGGAGTTAGATCTTCCTCGTTCCAGTTCTTACTTGAGTTGACCATGAAAGAAGCTATATAGTTGATGTACATAGATTTAAGCTCACCATCTTCCATGTCTTTAGCCCCATCTATCATGTCTATCAGATTTCTACCGTAGTATCTATACTTGCTCAGTACATCTTTATAGCCTAAGTGTTCTGGCTTTTCTGCTTTAGCTGTGGGCTCAGGTGCTGGGTACTCATTATCTATATCTAGCTCAAAATTAGCTATCTCGTGCATGTGATCCCACACGGTTTGCTCGTAATTAGTCTGGTTTTTTATTTCTGGATTAAGATTTACCATCACTTTAAAAACAGTATGAGCTAGAATATTTCTCTTATCTCTATCGTTTTCAAGTTTTAGGTGCTCTACCATCTCTTGTACACCTCTACCATATTCTGTAAGGGCTATTTTTTCTAATTGTGTGTTGTACGACAATTCCATTTGTGAGCAAAGATATATGTAGGCTACTAACTAATAGGTATAAGATGTAGTTGTTTTCCACTTATTATATTTTTTAGGACAACGTCGTAAGAACAAAACCTCCGTTTGTTCAATTAAATTGGCCGTTCGTATAAAATTTATATTTCGTGACTTTCATTGTCTATTAAATAATATAGTTATTTTTACAAATCAGAATAAGACCCAAAGAAATGAATAGCCAATTATTTAGAAGCTTGGGTATTTGTTGTATGCTGATTTTTTCAGTCATAGCAAATGCACAAAGCCGATCGATTACCGGGACGGTAGTGGATCAAAAATCTCAGCCAGTTATTGGAGCTGTGATTAAGGAAAAAGGAACTGGTAATGCTGCAATAGCAGGTATTGATGGTACCTTCAGTATAACGATAGCATCTGCATCGCCTACTTTAGTGGTGAGTTTTGTCGGAATGGAAAATAAAGAAGTAGTAGTTGGAGCATCCAATTCTATTTATATTACTTTATCCGCTTCTGACGAGTCTCTTAATGAAGTAGTTGTGACAGCTCAAAACATAAAGCGAAATTCTCGTTCTTTGGGCTACTCCGTTGCTTCTGTTAATTCAGTAGATATAGTAGAAGGGGGAACTCGCTCTGCTGTGAATGGTTTGCAAGGTAAAATTGCAGGTGTTCAGATATCGGCTGCATCTTCAGATCCAGGGGCGTC
>DNBZ01000003.1 GCA_003484585.1 Bacteroidota bacterium
GCTCACCTGTGCGCACAATATTAGCCGTATCTAGCACCTGCTGATAGCTTAGCGAACTCATTTGCATCAGTGTACTTTCTGGCAATAGTTTTATTTGTCTTCTTCCTGTAAGCGGCACTTTGGAACAGCCCCATACAATGGTTGAAAGGATGAGTACTGCGAGTAGTTTTTTAGATTTGATGATCTGTTTCATTTTATATTATAGTTAGTTCACAACAAATTAAACAAAACAAGTGCCAATTTGATTACATCATCTTCATTTTTGCGATAAAACAGGCTTTTGGTCATTTATTTTGTGGTACTCTAAATCTATTTTTTACCTTCGTTCCTATGACACGCGAACAATACATAGAGCAGAATAAGGATAGATTTTTAGAAGAGTTATTTGACCTACTACGCATACCGAGCATAAGTGCAGACTCGGCATACAGAGGAGACGTACGCAAGTGCGCTGAGTATACCGCACAAAAACTAAAAGAAGCAGGCGCAGATAACGTAACCCTAGAAGAAACAGCAGGGAACCCTATCGTATACGGCGAAAAAATGATAGACCCAAGCAAACCTACGGTGCTGGTTTATGGCCACTATGATGTACAGCCTTCGGTTCCTGATGAGCTGTGGAATACGCCCCCTTTTGAACCTACGGTAAAAGACGGGAATATATACGCTCGTGGCGCGTGTGATGATAAAGGACAAATGTATATGCATCTTAAAGCTTTTGAAACGATGATGGAGACGAACACTTTGTCTTGCAACGTGAAGTTTATGATAGAAGGTGAAGAGGAAGTAGGATCTACCAACCTGGGCATCTATGTGAAAGCAAACCAAGAGAAACTAACTGCGGATGTAGTGCTGATATCTGATACAGGTATGATAGCCAATGACATACCAAGTATAGACACGGGTCTGCGTGGACTTAGCTATGTAGAAGTAGAAGTAACAGGGCCCAAAATAGATTTACATAGTGGTAGTTTCGGCGGTGCTGTAGGAAACCCTATCAATGTACTTTGTGATATGATAAGCAGCCTGCATGATGAGAATAGACACATTACCATCCCAGGTTTCTATGACAGTGTAGATGTAGTGAGTGATTCTGATAGAGCAGAAATGGCAAAGACTCCATTTAGCCTAGACGAGTACAAGGCAGAGCTAGATGTAAATGACGTAATGGGTGAAAAAGGATATTCTACTATAGAAAGAACTGGGATACGCCCTACACTAGATGTGAACGGAATCTGGGGAGGATATATAGGTGAAGGTGCTAAAACGGTACTGCCTAGTAAAGCGTATGCTAAAATAAGTATGAGACTAGTCCCTAACCAAACATCAGAAGAAATCACTCAAATGTTTCAAAAGCATTTCGAAAGTATAGCACCAGCGGCTGTCAAAGTAAAAGTAACTCCACACCACGGTGGCGAAGCGGCTGTTACTCCTACAGATAGTAAAGCATTTCGTGCAGCGAGTAAAGCAATGGAAAAGACATTTGGCAAAAAACCTGTACCTACTAGAGGTGGAGGCAGTATTCCAATAGTTGCTCTTTTTGAAGAAGTATTAGGTCTTAAGACTGTACTTTTCGGTTTTGGACTAGATAGTGATGCTATACACTCACCTAATGAGAAATACGGACTGTTCAACTTCTACAAAGGCATAGAAACCATACCTTACTTCTATGAGTACTTTAGTGAGGCGGAGTAAGAAACGATAATCATATTATATACCATAGGCTTCTTTATTCAGTTAAAGAGGCCTATTTTTTTTATGTAAGTAGGTCCTAATTTGCTGCAGCAGCAGCGATAGCATAAATGTGGAAGTCTATGATAATGCATCGGTATCTTCATTGGAAATCACAAAACTGTGGGTATATCCAAACCCAGTCTCTGATAAACTTACTATTAAGATAGATGGGGAGAATGAAAACATGGATGTAGTTATGTACGATGTTTTTGAAAAAAAAGTTCGGGCTCAACTACTAGAGGTTACACAAAACAACATCCATAATACTATCAATGTTTCAGATCTAGTAAGTGGGCCATACCTTTTACTATTGAGAGGGGATAATGAAGTAAAGACTATATGAGTGATGGTGAAATAAATAGCTCGATGAATCTAGCAAAGCTGAACTCAACTAAAAAAGTTATACTTTTATACTCTTAAAAAAATGGGAACCAATGTCGCCAGTGACTAATACACTTAAAGCAATTACTATCAGAGTATTAACAAAGTACCTTGGACACCTCCAGGATGGGTATTTGGTGCTGCGTGGACCACTATTAGGGTTTGCTTTAGTATCTATATGGCGTATTGGGTAAAAGTGGACAACACGAACACTGTACTTGCTTTATTTGCTCTTCAGTTCGTGCTCAACGTAGGCTGAAATCCGTTGTTCTTCCATTTTCACCTGACCTTACCAGCACTCCTCGTCATTATAGCACTTACTGCAGTAGTAGGTTATTTCCTCTTTAGCAATTGGAGTTTACTCGGCTCCAAGTCACTCCTCATAGCTCCGTACTTTATTTGGCTTTGCATAGCCACTTCACTGAATTGGTATATTCTGGTTAAGAATTAACTTTTCATTCATTCTTCCGCATAATCTGCTTAGGCGAATTCCTCATAATGACAACGGACCGCAATAGATTAATCCTTTGTTGAGGGCCAATCACAATATCAATACCCCCAACTAAGGATTAACCTAAACACTTAGTACACTCAATACGTTACCTTTGCAGTAATAAAAGTATGTCCACACAAGAACGTCCAGTATCAGCTTGGCTACCCATTACCAAAAAAGAGGTAGAAGAACGAGGCTGGGGTGAGCTAGATATTATCCTTATAACAGGTGACGCCTACATAGATCACCCTGCATTTGGGGCTGCTGTAATAGGGCGTATTATCCAAAGTGAAGGATTTAGAGTAGCCATAATCCCACAGCCCAACTGGCAAGACGACCTGCGTGATTTCAAAAAACTAGGAGCCCCAAAACTTTTCTTTGCCGTGACTTCTGGCAATATGGATTCTATGGTAAATCACTACACAGCTCGTATGCGTAGAAGAGCTACTGATGCTTATTCTCCTGGAGGTACCAATACGCTAAGACCTGATTATGCTCTTACTGTATATACTCAGATACTAAAAAAACTATATCCAGAGGTACCCATACTCGCTGGTGGCATAGAAGCTTCGCTCAGAAGAGTGACACACTACGACTACTGGAAAGATGAGCTAATG
>DNBZ01000101.1 GCA_003484585.1 Bacteroidota bacterium
ACATCCCAGGGGTTCAGCATCGACTCATAGTATGCACCAAATCTACCACACGCAACATACGCAAGATCTAATGCGGCCGATCCCATTCGTCGCACTCCTCGAGTATTCATTAACAACTCTTTAAGACAGGCAAATAACTTATCGGTATCATATTCGTTTCTATAAGGAAACCCTGTAGCGATTAATATATCTCTATACTCTGTTCGTTGTGATACTTGTATTGGCCTCCCATTTAAAAATGCGCCACCACTTTTACTCGCATAAAACTGTTCTTCACTATTTACCTCATGTACTACACCTATCAACAGCTCTCCTTCGTGAGCTAGTGCAACACTAACTGCAAAGTGTGGGATGCCCAACAAAGAATTTGTTGTGCCATCTAATGGGTCCACAATCCACATGTATGGCCTTAAGGCGTACTCAACAGTATCCTCTTCTGTGAGAAACCCTGCCTCAGGAAGTATTTTAGATAACTCCTTTACAAGTATTCGTTCAGCACCTTTATCTACAAAAGAAACTAGACTGTTAAGGTCTTTCTCTTCAATGTCAGCGGTAGTTACTTTTACTATTTCTCTCTTAATATAAGCTGCGGCTAGGTTGACGGCAGCGCGAGTTTCCGTAAGTATTGACGGTAAGACCATTGTTTTTTTTCTTAAAAGAGCCCATCCTTAGATGAGCCCTTTCTATTATATTATATTTCATTTATGTTTTCTAAAACGACCCTCCGAATTCTTTACTACCCCATCTCCGCCACCACCTCTTTCACCTCAGGAACCATACGCTTAAGCATACCCTCTATTCCCGCTTTTAAAGTAACAGATGATGATGGACAACCACTACATGATCCTTGCAGTATTACGGTTACAATTCCTTGATCAAATGATTTAAATTCGATATTTCCACCGTCCATTTCAACAGCCGGCTTTACGTAAGTGTCGATCAATTCTTTAATTTTTTTAACAAGTTCAGCTTGCTCGCCAGTATACTCATATGCTACCCCCCTCTCTTCTTCAATCTTAGCCATTGCCTCAGTAAACCCTTCGGTAAGTATTACTTTTTCAGCCTCCACATATTCTTTAATGAACTGCTTTAGAGGAAGCATAATGTCGTCCCAACTGTAATTAAACTCCTTTGAAATGGTTACGAAGTTATTACAAATATATACCCCTTTGACGTATGGAAAGTCAAACAATTCTGAGCCTAGTGGAGACCACTCTTTAGCTAAGGGCTCCTCTCTAAAATCCGCAGTTCCCTTATATAGCATCTTATTAGTAACGAACTTTAGAGACTCCGGATTGGGTGTCTGTTCTGTGTATAACATTACTGGACTTTTGGTTGCTGTATCCATTGTATCTTGTTTATATTGTTCTGTGTATTAAGTAAATAAAAACGCTCTTAGCGCAAATAAGTTTCTTTTATCGGTTGCTTATGCCATATTTGTGAAGATGTTCTGCACGTCTTCATCGTCTTCTAATTTGTCTAATAGCTTTTCGATATCTTGCATTTGCTCGTCTGAATAATCTACTGGTGAGGTGGGCAGTCTTTGTAAATCTGCTTTTTCTACCTCGATATTCATTTTCTCAAATGCTCCCGTAAGCGTACCGAAGTCCTTATAGTCTCCGTAGGCATATATTGTATCATCGTCAGACTCGAATCTCTCAAGACCAAAATCGATCATCTCTAACTCCATCTCCTCTAGATCCATTTCGTTGGTCTTCTTAAACTCTACTACGACCTTGCGATCAAAAAGATACTCTAAAGAGCCATTAGGTACCATAGAGCCTCCTGTTTTAGAGAAATATGACTTTACGTTAGCGACGGTACGAGTAGTGTTGTCCGTGGCACATTCAACGAATACTAGAATACCGTGCGGTCCTTTGCCTTCATAATTGATCTCTGTGTAGTCCGTAGCATCCTTACCCTCCGCTCTTTTTATCGCTGCTGTGATATTATCCTTAGGCATGTTTTGCTTCTTGGCGTTTTGGATCGCTAGACGCAGCGTTGGGTTCATATCTGGGTCAGATCCGCCACTTTTTGCTGATACCGTGATTGCTTTGGCGAGTTTTGGAAATATCCTCGACATTGTAGCCCATCTCTTCTCTTTAGCTGCTCTACGGTATTCAAACGCTCTTCCCATCGTGAATTATCTTCTTTTAATATTTGCTCTAATAATACCGTAAAGGTAGTTGAACTTCCTGTGATAATAAAGGCTCAACAAATATAACTATAACAACAAAAATACCCAATATCTACAGGTCAACACTTACCTCGGCTCTTGAAGATTATAGAAATATGGTGAAAGGTTTTTTAATATAAGAAACGGGGGAAGTGGGTGGGCCTTTTTTAAAAAGTTTTAGGTATTCTGTTCTCTGTTGTTTTAAAGTCGTTTTCCTGTATTTAAATGTATTTTTGGCGAGTACGTAAATCGTCTTTTTTGAAGAAATCATTGCAGTGGGCGTCTCTTATTCAGAACAAGAGATATCTCGGTATTTGGATAGTCTCTCTAATCACAACACTTACGGTGTTGGTAATCGTAGGGTTATACCTCTGTTATAATGAGTCTAGGACCAGTGGTACTGTACTCGATGATTTTGTTTTGGACAGAGTCTTACCAAGAGATGTTAGTACAATACTATTCTCAATTACATGGATATGTATATTGGGTGGTCTCCCTATCTTACTTCGAACTCCCGAACGAGCAATGAGAGTTTTCTGGGGAATAAGTGTAATGGGTCTCACTAGGTGCATCGTTATGTATCTGGTTCCTCTCGAGCCGCCAATTGGCATTATTCCTTTGAGGGACCCTTTCGTCGAAGGTGCGTTTTACGACAACAAGGTGCTCGTTAAGGATCTATTTTTCTCTGGACACACTTCTAATATGGTGTTGTTAACCCTGTTAATGGATATTAAGTGGCTCAAAATTATATTAGCCTTCGCTTCTGCTGCGGTAGGCTACCTTTTGTTGGTGCAACACGTACACTACGCTGTTGATATTATAGCTGCTCCCTTTTTCGCATATCTCGCATACCGAGCGGCATTCGCAATAGCAGGTCGATTAGTGCCTAGGTGTTTTAGAGTAACCCCAGACACCGACTTTTAGGGGCTCTAATTAGAGTACTTTTCTAAAATTTCTATTTATTTTTTTTACGGCTTTTAATATGTAGTTGCTACGGTAAGTAGTTGTCTAAACAGAGTCGAATAGGGATGATCTGTGCGGGAGGACAATTGGCACTTTATGGTCTATTGCCGTTTAGAAGCCCTAAGAAAAATAGACGTGCTTTTAGTTGTGAATTTCCCATAATATCCAACACCAACAAAAAGAGAGCTAGAAAAATAAAAAATTTCTGGTTGTGATTGGAGCGAAAGATGATAGTCGTTTGATGAATTTTTTGTTGTATTGTAACAACTCTTCCATCAATTTTTCGTGATCTTATTCTTATCAATATAAGTTTTCTCGTAAACTCTTTGTCTTTCTGGATTTAAAACAAGCCCCCTGTTCCTGGTTTGTACACTTAAAAAGCCTTCACTTCTTTGTATGAAAAGTGAAGGCTTTAATTTTTTACAAAACCACTTAGACCTTAAGATTTAATGACCTTTTTGGCCCTATTGGCTCTTTGCATTGGGTTTTCTCCTGAGCGCGCCCCCCTTTGCCTTGGTCCGCTCTTAAATGTTTCAAATCTACTTATTGCTTGTCTTGCTGGATAATAATTGTTATTAGTGTCTATATCTGCTGTTTCTAAGAAGGGGTCTAAAACAATACTTTTAACTTCCTTGTCTGTAGGGAAAACTTTTGTTACTTTGTCCGATCCAAATTTCCATATCTCTGCCGGTATTCTAAATACCTCTGTAGTTCCATCTACATATTCAAACTCTAAGATGACTGGCATTACTAATCCTCCCACTTTTTTAATTTCTACTTCATAATAGTTCTTCGTGTTGTTGGACAACAACCTGTCTTCTTTAGACATGTTAGCGACACTCTTTTTATACTCAGCCTTATCAATAGCATCTTTAGTCAACTTATCATAATTCGTATAGTAGTCATCCAGCGAGGGGTCTCTTTCATTGTAGGTCTGTTTAATCGCCTCTTCGTTACGTATCGAGCTGATATTTCTTCTCTCTTTGGCTTTATCTGATCTTGCTACTTCCTCTTGCTTGGTTGGGTCTTTAGGGTCTACTTTGAAGTGTTTAATAGATCCGAGCGCTAAATCTACATGATCATTGGTATAGAACCACCCCCTCCAAAACCAATCTAAATCTACACCGGACGCGTCTTCCATGGTGCGGAAGAAATCTGAGGGTGAAGGTGATTTGAACTTCCATCTTTCAGAGTACTCTTTAAATGCATAATCAAACAAATCTCTGCCCATAATTGTCTCTCTCAAAATATTGAGCGCTGTTGCTGGTTTAGAATATGCATTAGACCCGAACTGATAAATAGATTCTGAGTTCGTCATGATCGGTGAGATGCGTGATTTATCTCCACCCATATAAGCTGTAATCTTTTGCGCCTCTCCTCTACGTGATGGATAGTTTCGCTCAAACTGTTGCTCCGATAAATATTGAACAAATGTGGTTAAACCCTCATCCATCCAAGTCCATTGTCGCTCATCAGAATTTATGATCATAGGGAAGAAATTGTGTCCCACTTCGTGGATGATTACACCGATATGTCCGTACTTCATTCGCTCACCGTATGTACCATCGTCTTCACATCTCCCATAGTTGAAACAAATCATCGGATACTCCATACCCATGCTTCCATCAATAGACCAGGCCACCGGGTAAGGATAATCACAAGAATAGTGTGAAAACCAATAAAGTGCATGAGCAACAGCCTTGGTGCTATACTTTGACCACAGGCAATCACCTTCTTTGACGAACATACTCATCGCCATTGCGGTCTTGCCACTTGGCAATTTTACGTTCAATGCGTCCCATATAAATCTTCTTGAAGTAGCAAAAGCAAAGTCCCTTACTTGATCCGCACGAAACTTCCATGTCTTGGTGTTAGTTGCTTTTGCTTTCATACGATCATCAGCCTCTCCTTTCGTTGCGATTACTATCGTATTTACAAAACTCTCTCTTGCTTCTTGTAGTCTTTTCTTTTGGGTAGCCGTTAATACCGCCGATTCATTTTGAAGAGTGCCTGTTGCTGCCACCAAATGATCAGACGGTACTGTGATTTCAACATCATAATCACCAAACTCTAACGTGAATTCTCCCCTACCTAGAAACTGTTTGTTTTGCCACCCGTCTTGATCGGTGTATTTGCAGAGTCTTGGAAAAAACTGCGCGATACAGTATACATTATTACCGTCTTCTTTAAAATGCTCATACCCCGATCTTCCGCCTATTTCTCTTGTATTATTAATATTATACCACCACTTAATAGAGAACGATGTTTTGCCTCCGGCCTTCAGCGTCTTAGGTAAATCTATACGCATCATTGTCTTGTTGATCATATACTTTAAGTTACGACCCGTCTTGTCTTTCACCTCTTCGATATTAAACCCCCCCTCAAATGACGGTTCCAAAGCGGCCAACGCTCTAGTACTTAACTTTTTTCCTAATTCACCAGTCTTAATGTGGTGCGAATCTGAGCCTTTTGACCTAACGTTTTGGTCTAACTGGATCCATAGATATGTGAGTTCGTCCGGAGAGTTGTTGATGTATGTAACAGTCTCGTGCCCATAAAGCTTTTGGTTGTCGTCATCTAGTCTCATTTTTATTTTATAATCCCCTTTTTGCTGCCAATATTCAGAGCCGGGAGCTCCAGATGCGGCCCTATATTTATTGGGGTCAGGCAACTCTTGGTTAAGCTGCTTAAATGGATTGTTGTTAAGGTTCTTTTGTTGTGCATTACCCACAAAGGCAATAGATATAAATAGAAGTGTAATAAAAATAATTCTCATCAATAGTTTTTTTATAAATAAATCAAATAACAGTACGGTGGAAAGTGCTGCGTCTCATAAAAACGCCAAAGTTAAACAAT
>DNBZ01000167.1 GCA_003484585.1 Bacteroidota bacterium
AAATTGCTGCTAAGAACGTTGTTAAGTTCAAAGCTGGATCAGGTCTTTCTGCAAAAGTAAACTAGTAATGACACGCCTTGTTGCGTGGTACTACTCAAAAATTTAAAACCTTCTTAGGAAACTAAGGAGGTTTTTTTGTGCCAATTTATATAAATATTTCTTCTATCGTGAAAAAACACTCAATCTCACAAAACCTACAATTATTCTTATCTTCGTACTATCAAAAAATCATTCTTAAAATACGTCGCTCAGACCTCTCCTACTCCACCCATGTACGAGTTTGTAAGAGGTAAAGGAATCTACCTATACGACAAAAAAGACAAGCCTTACCTAGATCTAATAAGCGGTATAGCCGTGAACAACATAGGTCACAATAACAAGCACGTAGTAAAAGCGGTAAAGAAGCAAATAGATAAATACAGCCACCAGATGGTGTACGGTGAGTATGTGGTAGGACCACAAATAAAGCTTGCCAAAAGACTGTCTAAGCTATTACCCGACAACCTGCAATCCTTCTATTTCCTTAATAGCGGAAGTGAAGCGGTAGAAGGAGCTATGAAACTAGCCAAGAAGCACACAGGTAGAGGCAAAATAGTAGCCATGAGAAATGCCTACCACGGCAGCACTAGCGGAGCTCTAAGTATGATGAGTGACGAGTATTACTCAGGACCATTCAAGCCATTATTACCTAACATCCATTTTGCAGATTTCAATGAGATAGATTCTTTAGCTGTAATAGATAATCAGACTGCAGCTGTTTTCATAGAACCTATACAAGCCGAAAAAGGATATGTACCTGCTACCCAAGAATTTTTAGAGGCACTGCGAACCAAGTGTAATGAAACAGGTACTCTTCTCGTTTTTGATGAGATACAAAGCGGTATAGGACGTACCGGAAAGCTATATGCCTTTGAACACTATAAGGTGGTGCCAGACATACTGCTAAGTGCCAAAGCTCTAGGCGGCGGAATGCCAATTGGCGTTTTCATCTCTTCTAAGGAGATTATGGATAACCTAAGCGACAATCCTATACTTGGTCACATAACTACATTTGGCGGACACCCAGTGAGCTGTGCAGCGGGTAATGCTGCTCTTAAGTTCCTAACTAAAAGTAGCTTGATGGACGAAGTAGCCGAGAAAGAAGCACTCTTCCGTGAACTACTCGTACACCCAAAAATAAAAGGAATAAGCGGCAAAGGACTCATGCTGGCCGTACAGCTAGACTCTTTCGAAGAAGTAGAACGCACTATGAAACGCTGCATAGAACGAGGCGTAATCATTGATTGGTTTTTGTATAACCTAGAGTGCCTGCGGATCTCTCCTCCACTTATTATTACCAAAAAGCAGATTAGAGAGGTTTGTGAGGTATTGAAAGAGGCATTGGACTAAAAGAACTCTGTACTATGAAAACATTCTCCTTCAAAAACTTCATTCTACTATCCCTCACTTTTATCCTATTTACGGTACTAGGTACTCTTACCCATGAAGGTGGCCATATAGCAGCTGCCAAATATTATGGTTATGAAACAACACTGCACTATAGCAGTATGAATTACAAAAAGCCTTGGCAAGCTTAATTCGACACCATGCAAGCTATTTACAAAAGACACAAATTAGATGAAGACAATCACATAAAACACTTAGAATCCAAAAGGCAGGATAGTTTGGCCTCTGAAATAAAGCAGCAATACACCCGACGAGAATACATCCAAGAATCAGCTTTGATTACCATCGGCGGCCCTCTCCAAACACTTCTCACAAGCATTATCGGCATCTTTATTCTACTCTACAGAAGAATGTATATTCTAGCTCGTGGTATGCAACTTTGGGATTGGTTGGCTGTGTTCTTAGCTCTTTTCTCACTCAGATTTGTAAGCAATCTGACGCTATCAGTGCTATCTGAACTATGGAACCCGAATGGCAACTACTTTGGTGGTGGTGACGAAGCTAGACTGGCTCGCTCTTTAGACTTACCTCTTGGTATGTTTGCTATTCCTTTATTTATTATAGGTTTAGTTATCTCTTTATGGGTCGTTTTTAAGGTACTTCCTTACAAGCATCGATTTACGTTTATTATTAGTGGATTAACCGGAGGTATTCTAGGTTACCTTATTTGGCTAGAGTGGCTAGGACCAATTGTCTTACCATAAATTCTTAAACCCACTAAAAATCTCTATCTTGCCTACAAATCCAATTAACAAAACATGTCACAGAACAAAAGAATCGAAGCTACCAATCAAAATCCCGAAAGAGAGCGACTACTCTATGCTCCCCTAGTGCAGATGAATATCAATAAATTCATCAAGCAACTAAAGAGTGAAGATGCCTGGAAACATGATAGCCACAACACAATCACCATATACAAATCTGAAAGTACTACCATAGTACTTCGTGGTATGCACAAAAAAAGTCTTAGAAAATCTGGCAAGGTGAATAGTGACGCTACCATACAGGTGCTCAAGGGCAAGATAAAAATACACGTAGAAGGATCGCCCATAAAACTCAAAAGAGGTCAGATGCTGGGTATATCTGCTAACACAGAACATAGCGTAGAGGCAGTTCGCGATAGCTTCTATCTACTTACTGTAATCGGGAAAGTATAATCCGATAAAAACAAAATATTGACTTAATAAACCAAACCCATTTTCACGTCTGTTTGTTACCTTTACACAACGTGCTAGGATTTCAATTTTCAAAATACATACCCAAGAAGGTAGACGGCAGCAACTTTGAGAGTTTGCTAGACCTTTTCAAGCAAATACTGCTCTACACCAGCGGTGACATGACCGAGGCTCTAGACTGGATGAACGAGCTGGACAAGCAGCATAATATCACTAAGAGTGACTATGGCATGGGCGACTTCATACAAGACCTAAAAAACGAAGGCTATATGGACGAAAACACGCGTACTGGTGA
>DNBZ01000348.1:0-3341 GCA_003484585.1 Bacteroidota bacterium
GACTCTAATGTCTGGACTTATTGACAAGCCCGGAGTGTATAGAAAACAGGGAGTAGGTATAGTAAAGGGTTCTAAAGTAGAGCATTTAGCACCCCCACATCAAAACGTGCCTGGGCTAATGAAAGACTTATTTGCCTATCTAAAGACGGACGAAATAGAGCTTATAAAAAGCTGCGTGTTCCACTACGAAATGGAGTTCATACATCCTTTTATAGATGGAAATGGAAGAATGGGAAGACTCTGGCAAACACTTATTCTGATGTCCAAGTATCCTGTGTTTGAGTACATCCCATTTGAAACACTGATAAGCCAAGACCAAAACAAGTATTACACAGCATTAGCCACAAGTGACAAAGAAGGCAAGTCAACTCAATTCATAGTCTATATGCTTGTTGTAATAGATGAATCTCTTGCAGACTTACTTACGTTTAATAATAGAACCTTTACTACCGAACAACGACTAGACTATTTCCAATCTGTCCACAAGAAAGAGTTTACCAGGAAGGACTACATGAATACGTTTAAGGATATTTCCACGTCTACAGCTTCTAGAGATTTAAAGAAAGGTATAGAGCTAGGAATATTAACCAAGCAAGGGGAGATGAATAAGAGTAGGTATGTGTTTTCTTAGCCAAACTTTAATGAAAAGTGAATTCGTAAGCAACAGTTATATGGAGCAAAGTGTCTTTCTGTTGAATTAGCTTGTAAATGATTAGAAATAAATGAAAAATTCAAATTATATAAAATACGCATATATGTTTCTATTACTGTGTTTGCAATGCTCGGTATTTGGACAAGATAGTTGGAGTCAAAAAGCTAATTTTCCAGATACTCGGTATGGCGGTTGTGGATTTTCAATTCAAGGAATCGGATACACTGGCCTTGGTTGGAACCCATTACCCACAGGTGATTTTTGGTCTTATGACACAATATCTGACGATTGGACTAGAGTTGCTGATTTCCCAGGACCAGTAAGGGGTGATGCTGTTGCTTTTTCAATAGGTAAGTATGCTTATGTAGGAACGGGACTCCAACGGAACTCATTAAAGGACTTCTATAAATTTGATCCTAAAACTAATAAATGGTCAACCATCTCAGATTTTGGTGGCAGTTCAAGGTCACAAGCAGCATCCTTTACAATTGATAGTTTTGCCTATGTAGGATTTGGAGGAGGGTCCTCATACTTAAAAGATTGGTGGAAATACGATCCATCTAATGATTCGTGGAGTGAAATAGCTTCATTTCCTTCAAATGAGAGGTCAAGACCAACTAGCTTCTCAATAGGAGGGAAAGGCTACATTATTTGTGGTAGAGACAGAACCAATTTTAAAACGACAACAGAAGTTTGGGAATACGATCCAATCGCAAATTTTTGGACTCAATTACAAGATTTCCCTGGTTTAGAAAGAGAAGGTGCAAGTGGATTTGTAATTTGCAACAAGGGCTACCTTATAGGAGGAAGCAATTATAGTCATCAATCACTTAATGACTGCTGGGAATATGACCCAAAGAATGATTTATGGATAAATATAGATTCTTTACCAGACACTTCTCGAGCAGTCTTTTCAACATTCGTAATTGGTTCTAGAGGATTTATTGCAACAGGATATAACCAAAAAGGATCTTCCCCAAAATATTTATCCAGTTTTTGGGAGTTTACGCCTGATTCCTCTTGTAATAAAATTGAATTGAGTAGTGTCAATGGTTTACTGGAAAAGAAGATTAACATATTCCCAAATCCATTTTCAGAATCTCTAAAAATCCTTAATGAGAGTGGTCAAAATTTAGAGATAGCTATTCGAGACTTAAGTTCTAGAGTGATTTATCAAGAACAATTAATTACTTCAACAACAATAAACACAAGCCGTTTTCCAAAAGGAATGATGATCTATACTCTAAAAGGAGAAAGAGGGGTCTTAAAAAATGGTAAACTATTTAAGTATTAAAAAAAGCCCAACCCTCTCACGAGAATTGGGCTTTTTAATATTGTTTAGCGAAGCTTAAACCAACAGTCTCACAGGCTCCTCTAGCAGGTCTGCAAAGGTCTGTAGGAAATTAGCTCCAGTAACACCGTCTACAGCTCTGTGATCACAACTCAACGTAACTTTCATTACGTGACCTGCTCTCATTTCCCCGTTTTCTACTATGACCGTCTCTTTAGAACTTCCTATAGCTAGAATACATGCGTCTGGTGGATTTACTATAGCTGTAAACTCGTCTATACCAAAAGCTCCTAAATTAGAGATAGTGAAGGTGTTTCCTTCCCAGTCCTTTGGTTGTAATTCTTTTGTTTTTGCTTTACCAGCTAATTCTCTTACTTCTGCTCCTATCTGAGAGAGTGACTTACTGTCTGCAAAACGTACTACAGGAACTAGCAATCCATCATCGATAGCTACTGCTACACCTATGTGCACGTGGTGATTTCTTCTTATCTTATCTCCAAGCCAAGATGAATTTACATTTGGATGGCTCTTAAGTGCAACTGCCGTTGCTTTTATAATAATATCATTGATAGAGATACGATTCTCTGTATACTCATTCATCCGCTTACGTGCAGAAAGCACAGCATCCATTTTTATCTCCTTAGTAAGGTAGAAATGAGGAGCTGTAAATTTAGACTCTGCTAATCGCTTAGCTATAGTCTTACGCATTTGCGAAACCGGTACTTCATCATAACTCTCTACGCCTACTGCTGCAGTACTTGCTGCTGCTCCTGGAGTATAGTTTTCTATGTCTTTCTTTATAATACGGCCATTATCACCAGAACCTGTAACTGTTTCTAGGTTTATTCCCTTGTCCTCAGCCATACTTTTGGCAAGAGGTGAAGCAAATACACGTCCATTATTAGATGTGCTCGCTACTGGTGCTGATGCACTAGGAGTAGAAGATGCTGCAGGTGCACTTGGTGCTGCTGCCGCTGGAGTGGGTGCTGCTGCTGCCGGTGCCTCTTTGAGCAAGTCTTGAAAATCCTCACCTTTCTTTCCTATCACAGCTATGGCTGTCTCCACGGGCACCGTAGTGCCTTCTGGTAGCAGATAAAGAACTTCTCCTTTTTCAAAGTTTTCTAGCTCCATAGTGGCCTTATCGGTCTCTACGTCTGCTATCATTTCACTCGACTTTACGGTATCGCCTACTTTGACGAACCAAGATACGATAGTACCCTCCTCCATCGTATCACTCATTCTAGGTAATTTTATTGCTACTGCCATTTATCTTTTGTTAACGCTTCGCAAAACTAAACATCCAAGTTTAAATATTGTTGGTAACGACCAATAATACAGTAATTTATTTCACACAAATAGAGCGTGCTTTGTAGCATAATGAGACAGTACGAAGATTTC
>DNBZ01000348.1:3402-6364 GCA_003484585.1 Bacteroidota bacterium
TTACGCTTTGATTTGGCAGAATCTTTTCCGCTTATCACTTCTAAAAAAGTACACTGGAAGTCTGTGGTACACGAGCTTCTCTGGTTTCTGAAGGGAGATACTAATATACAATATCTCAAGGACCACAATATAAAAATATGGGATGCTTGGGCGGATGAAAATGGGGATTTAGGTCCCGTATATGGCAAGCAATGGCGTGAGTGGGAAGCTCCCAACGGTGAAAAAATAGATCAGATACAATACGTACTCGATACGCTAAAAAACAACCCTGATAGTCGTAGAATAATCGTAAATGCTTGGAATGTTGGAGAACTAAACGATATGGCTCTTACTCCGTGTCATTGTCTTTTTCAGTTTTATGTAGCAGATGGTAAGCTAAGCTGCCAACTCTATCAACGAAGTGCAGACCTATTCTTAGGAGTGCCTTTTAACATAGCGAGCTATGCTCTACTTACACTTATGATAGCTCAAGAGGTAGGACTAGAGCCTGGAGAGTTTGTCCATACCTTTGGAGATGCACATATCTATAGTAATCATTTTGAGCAGGTAAAAGAGCAACTCAGCCGAGGGCCCCGTCCGTATCCTAAAGTGAAATTAAACCCAGATAAGAACTCTGTCTTTGAGTTTTTGTATGAGGATTTTGAAGTGGTAGGATATGACCCGCACCCTAGAATAAGTGCTCCTATAGCTATCTAGAGCAGCAGTAGAGTCTTAAGCGTTTTCTTGTCGCTCTTCATTACATTTTTGTCCAATCTCCCATTGTAACCATACAGTCTCGCTTTGGCAGTATGCTGCCATATAGCCCAGTCGTGTCTTGGGTTATTTCTATAATCACAAATCCAGAGAGGGTAGTCTTCAAAGGAACCTTTTAAGTACTTAGAGTATAAATGAGGATGCGTATAGATGATAGGTTTTACACCGTAATGTTTTTCTATTACATCGCAGTAATTGCGTATTTCGCGAAGTACTTTTCGCTTGTTGGGCATTCTTCTTCTAGTGTATTCCACATCCAAAACAGGAACCATGTTCCCTTTTTTGAGTCCTGCATGTTTTATGAATTTTTGTGCTTGTCGCTTTCCGCTGCTGCTGAAACTCATAAAGTGGTACGCTCCATGCAGTATGTCGTGCTTTTCAAGATTTCTCTTGTGCGAGCGGTACATTTTATCAACTATAGTAGTGCCCTCTGTCACTTTCACAAAGACAAAATCTGGTTTATTTCTCTTTACCATCAAACTCCAGTTGATGTTTTTCTGGTATTTAGAGATGTCAATTCCCCATAGTTTTCTCCCTGCTAAATCATCTAGAAAATCATATTTATGTTCTTCTTGTACTTTAGCTAATACTCCCTGAATGATTGCCGCAGTGTCTACTATAGGATCTGCTGGCTCTTCTTCTAGCAGACTAGCCTCACATTGCATGCCTGGAGCGTTGCAAGCCGTATGCTCTTCTGGTTCTGTTTTCATCAAATGAAAAAAGGCAGCTATTCCCGCTATGAGCAATAAAGAGACGAATATTTTTCCTAAGAATTTCAATATGGATATTTGCTTCAAAGCTAACATGGTGCGGTACGTTCTTAATTAACAACTCACATAGTACAGGACTAATTGTATAGGAAGGTGGAATAAGTATGGTGGCAGCCTCAATAAAACACTAACAACCAAAGCAATATTCCATAAATTAATATGAATTTGTGGAACACGAATCCACAAATTCGTACTAATTTGTGCGATAACAAATAGCCTTATTGCTCCTACTTGAGCTTATTCAAAATGACAAGTGCCCCGATAACTCCAGGTACACATCCCGATATCGTTAGAAAAAAAACAATTCAAACAGAACCAAATCCTCTGTCATAAACGGCTATAGGAGGATAGAGTGCGGATAGTATTACTCGCCAAACGCTCATAGTCTCAAAATCACATTATTTCTAACCACAATAAAGAAACTAAGTGAATATTTTATGGACTCGTATAAACTGCTCCTCCAGGTAACATTGTACCACACTTCATTTCTTTTGCTTCAATATATTCAAAATAGAGCACAGATCTAACAGATCTAGTATTTATAACTTCCATACTGTCACTGTTACTGTCGCCAAGCCACTTCCATGTGCCATTTTCATTCCAAGTGCCATCAGAATCGAAAACATACCAAGTACTGCCGTTTCGGTTCCAATCTTTATCATTGAGCAAGCTCTTATTTACGGTTCTTGTTGTTGGAGTTACCGCTGGCTCATCATCTGTGCCGCAAGCTTGCATAAATACTCCAAGTGTTAATCCGATTAACACCAATAGTGTCTTGTTCATTGTAATTTTTCTTACGTTTTTCATATTATGTTTTACAGGTTTTCTAAGGAAGATTTTAGAATTGTTACTCCAAAACTATAAACTATAAACTATAAAAAAGTTGTAAAATATTTTCACTCAAGCCTAGCAAGACTCGAAATATTTGTGACAAAAGTCCTAGAAAGGTTTTAGTCTTTAGATAGCTTCTCTAATACATCGATAGCCGCCTCCGCTATCACTGTACCCGGACCAAACACAAAGTCTACTCCGCTGTCATACAAAAACGGGTAATCTTGCTCAGGAATCACACCTCCCGCTACTACTAGCACGTCATCCATTCCAAGTTTTTTTAGCTCTCTTATCACTTCAGGCATCAGGGTCTTATGACCAGCTGCGAGAGAAGATACGCCAAGCACATGCACATCATTCTCCATCGCCTGTTTGGCTACTTCTGCGGGTGTTTGAAAGAGTGGCCCTATGTCCACATCAAAACCCAAGTCTGCAAATGCCGTTGCTATTATCTTAGCTCCTCTGTCGTGACCGTCTTGGCCCATTTTAGCTACCAAAATCCTTGGTCTACGGCCATCTTTCACAGCAAAATCATCTGCTGCTTTACGAGCTGCTATTACCTTATCGTCGTTTTGCACTTCTTTCAAATATACGCCACTTATCGTTGC
>DNBZ01000348.1:6380-7336 GCA_003484585.1 Bacteroidota bacterium
GTAACTCTAGCTTCTGCTGCCTCTACACAGATAGCAAGCAAGTTGTTAGATTCGTCACTCTGAGCGGAGTCGTTGGATGGAAGGGGTACTCGTGCAGCTTCTTCTAATCTCTTCAAAATATCTTGAGCAATAGCTTCGTCACGTTCTGCTTTTACTTTTTTTATTCTTTCGATCTGGCTCTTGCGTACAGCATTATTATCTACTTCTAGTATATCAAAATCTGCTTTCTCAACTGTCTTGTACTTATTTACCCCAACTATGGTATGTTTCCCTGCATCAATATTCGCTTGTTTTATGGCCGAGCACTCCTCTATTCGCATCTTTGGAATACCGCTGTCTATGGCTTTTGCCATGCCTCCAAGTTCTTCTATTTCTAAAATATACTCCCACGCCTTATCTGCTAGCTCCTGCGTATATTTTTCTACGGTTTCACTACCACCCCAAGGGTCTATTATCTTAGTAATATCTGTTTCTTCTTGGATTATCTTCTGTGTGTTTCGAGCTATCTTAGCACTGAAATCCGTAGGCAGTGCCATCGCCTCATCAAAGCTATTGGTATGCAAACTCTGCGTACCACCAAAAACCGCAGCAAGTGCTTCTATGGTAGTTCTCGCCACATTGTTGTACGGGTCTTGCTCCGTAAGACTCCATCCACTTGTTTGGCTGTGTGTTCTAAGTGCCATGGACTTTAAATTTTGCGGATCAAACTTATGAATCAACTTAGCCCACAGCAATCTCCCGGCTCTTAGCTTGGCTATTTCCTTATAAAAATTCATTCCAATTCCCCAAAAGAAGGATAATCTAGGGGCAAAATCATCAATGGCTAATCCTGCTTCTATTCCTGTGCGTACATAGTCTAGTCCATCAGCAATGGTATATGCTAACTCTAATTCTGGGGTAGCACCTGCTTCCTGCATATGGTATCCGCTAATACTAATACTATTAAACTTAGGCAT
>DNBZ01000365.1:0-2261 GCA_003484585.1 Bacteroidota bacterium
CATTCTACTAATCGTATTTGGTGTTCTCGGCGGATTTATAAGCGGCCTACTTGGTGTAGGTGGCGGCATAGTATTCGTACCTGTACTTAGCACTGTGGTGGTGCAACTGGGCATAGCAGACGCAGAACAAACACAGTATATTCTAGCTAATTCCTTTGCTGCCACATTTTTTGCAGGAGCTATTAGTTCTTATAAGCAGTATAAGCTTAACTCATTTTATCCCAAACAGATAGCACTCACAGCCATGCTAGCACTGCCTAGCAGTATGGTAGTTACCTATCTGATAGATGTAGGGACTTGGTACAGCAAGGAGTCATTTGCAGTGCTTTTCATAGCACTACTAGCCTTTATGTTGGTTCGCTTTTTATTTGTCAAACCCAAAGCAAGCCAAGATATGGCAAATACTAAAGGCTATCAATACGTAACCACTGGGTTCTTTTCTGGAATAATCTCCGCACTATCTGGCCTAGGTGGTGGCATTATAATGGTGCCAATACTGAACCAATATATGCGGTTAGATATCAAAAAGGCTGCAGCCATTTCAATAGGTGTGATACCTATTATGATGATCCCTCTGATTAGCTATTACGCTTTGGCAACAGCAGGAGAACAGGTAATGCCAAACCAATTTGGGTACTTACTACCTTACGTATTTTTACCTATGGTAGCCGGTTTGTTATTTGCAGCACCCTTAGGTGTAGCTTTTGCCCAAAAATGGTCTGCTAAGCTTCTTAAAATTATATTTGCATCACTTATCATAATTGTAATCATAAAAACCATTGCCAGTGTCTTATAAATCCAATTTCAGTAAATTTGTACTCCTAAGTTTTGTACTCAGCTTTAGTCAATATTCTCTAGCACAGAAGCCAAGATTCAAAGAAAAAAAAGTAGCAAAAAATTTAGAAAGTCATGTCACATTCCTTTCCAGTGACGAGCTAGAAGGTAGGCTGACTGCCAGTGCTGGCGAGGCTACTTCTGCCGCATATATAGAATCTGAGTTTAAAGCTATAGGTCTAGAGCCTGCTGGCAACTATGGATACTATCATAATCTAAGTGTAGCCAGTCTCCGAATGGCTCAATCTAACTCTAGCCTCTTGCTAGATGGCAATGTATTGACTCTATTTACAGACTTTTTCCCGATGAGCGAATCAGCAAACAACGGCATAGTAAAAGGCGAAGCGATAAATGTAGGATATGGCATACAAGATGCTGGACTAAAAGTAGAAAGCTACACCGGTAAAGATGTTCGCGGTAAAATAGTACTTATCAATATAGATATCCCCGGAGGGCAAAGTGAGCACAACAGATTTATGAGTTGGACAGGCTCATCTTACCGTATCCAATACGCAAAGTCTAAAGGAGCAAGAGCCGTCATTTTTTATTCCGCTAACAAAGAACTTTATCCTAGTGGCACATTAGAAAAAATAATGGAAACTAGTGGGATGCCTGTTTTATTTGTGAAAAAAGATCTGAGCGAAACTAAAACAACATCTGTAGACTTAACGGTAGACATCATGCTACTAACTACGGAAGCTCATAATGTATTAGGCTATATAGATAATGGAGCTCCCTCCTTTGTAATAATAAGTGCAAATCACGACCACCTAGGAATAAGTCCTGAGGGAAAAATATATAACGGTGCAGCTGATAATGCAAGTGGAGTAGCTGCTATGTTAGAACTAGCCAAAAAGATAAAAGCCAAACCCAAACACTTTAAAAACAACAACTATATGTTCATCGCCTTTACAGGCAAGGAGCAAGATTTATTAGGCAGTGACAAACTAGGGAGAGGGATTTTAAAGCCTAATATGCCATTCAACTATTCAGTAAATCTAGACAACCTAGGCCACCTAGACTCTACTAAAACGCTACAGGTTTATGGCACTGGCAATTCACCTACTTGGGACGTAGCACTAGGTAATGTGAGATATGCCAAACGTAAGGTGAAAGGTGTAGTAAAGACGGAGGCCCTAGAGCAAGACACAGATGCTTTTAGTTTCTATAGAAGCGGTTTCCCTTCTATTCTTTTTACTACGGGAGATATAGCAACAGATAAAACCACAGAAGATGTGGCTTCTCTAGTGAACTATGCAGGCGAATCATTTGTAGTATCTTATATATACCGATTTTTATGCACTACAGACAGATTGTGCAAACAAAAAAAGTCAACCGACCAGGATGGAGTAAGAACGATCAAAGGAATGAAAACAATTGAGTATCGTGAAGTCCTAAAAAACAACTACTAAACAGGAACTACGAAA
>DNBZ01000365.1:2295-6119 GCA_003484585.1 Bacteroidota bacterium
AAATGAAATTAACAGAATACTTTAAATCAGATAAAACCCTTTTTTCTTTTGAAGTACTACCCCCATTAAAAGGAAAGAGCATAGATTCACTATACAAAGCTATAGATCCTCTTATGGAGTTTAATCCAGCATTTGTAGATGTGACTTATCATAGAGAAGAGTACATAGAACGTCCCAGAAAAGACGGAGGATATGATAAGATAAGTACCAAAAAACGTCCTGGCACTGTAGCTATTTGTGCTGCTATTATGAATAAGTACAAAGTGGAAGCAGTTCCGCATCTTATTTGTGGAGGTTTCAGTAAAGATGAAACAGAAAATGCTCTCATAGACTTAGCCTTCTTGGGCATAGAAAATGTATTGGCGTTGCGAGGTGACAATCTAAAAAACGAAAGAAATTTTGTGCCAGAGAAAGATGGCAATGGCAATTCCCTAGACCTCATTCGCCAAATAGGCGATATGAATAGTGGCGTATACCTAGACCAAGAACTTCAAAATGCTACCGAAACAAACTTTTGTATAGGTGCTGCTGGCTATCCCGAAAAGCACGTAGACGCTGCCAATATGCAGAGTGACCTCAAGTTTTTGAAACGTAAAGTAGATGCAGGAGCAGAGTTTATTACAACTCAAATGTTCTTTGACAATAAAAAATACTTTGAGTATGTAGATTTATGCCGTGAGGCAGGGATTCATGTACCTATAATTCCAGGGATAAAGCCTATCACTAAGAAGATACATTTGCGAGCACTGCCAAGCATATTTAATATGGATATTCCAGAGCCGCTGGCTAGCGAATTGCACGACGCCAAAGATGACGCAGCTGCTAGACAAATAGGTATAGAATGGTGTATACAGCAGTGTAAAGAGTTGAAAGCAGCCAATGTGCCTGCTCTACACTTTTACACAATGAGTTTTTCGTCTGCTACCAAAGATGTAGTATCACAGATTTTTTAAGAGTAATGCACGCCATAGTCATAAAATCTACAGGCAGCTGGTACAAAGTGCTGCTAGATGACGGCCAAGTAGTAGATGCTAGACTGAGAGGCAAGATAAGGACCCTAGAGCTAAAAACTACTAATCCTGTAGTAGTAGGAGACGATGTTTTACTAGACTTTGTAGAAAAGGAATATAATATCAGAGAGGTACAGGATAGAAAAAACTGTATCGTCAGAAAATCTAATAAACTCAGTAAGCAGTTTCAGATAATCGCTGCTAACATAGACCACGCCTTTTTAATCATTTCTCCAGCTAAACCGCATACGCCACAAGGATTTATCGATAGATTTCTGGCTACTGCAGAAGCATATAGCATACCTGTCTCTTTACTGCTAAACAAGAGCGACCTTGACACACGAAAGGCAAATAATCATCGGGAGTTGCTTATGAGTATTTATCCTAAGATAGGATACAAAATAGACAATGTGAGTTTTCTAAACGAGGAAGATATTGAAACCATAAAAGACCAAGTGGCTGATAAGTGTATACTACTTGCAGGTAATTCTGGAGTAGGTAAATCTACTCTTATAAACGCACTATTGCCAGAGAGTAATCAAAAGGTAGGTGCAGTATCTACTTCTTACGAAAAAGGAAAACACACCACCACCTTTGCTCAAATGTTTTTAGGTGAAAACGGTTGCAGAGTTATAGATACCCCAGGTATCAAAGATTTTGGGATGGTAAACATGGAGCCAAATCAAGTTTCCCATTACTTCCCAGAGATGCGAGATCTTTTACATTTTTGTAAATTTAGCAATTGTCTACATACAGAAGAGCCTGAGTGCAATGTACTGCAAGCAGTAGAGTCTGGAGAGATAAATGCTTCTAGATACGTCAGCTATCTAGGAATCTTAGAGGAACTTAGCTAGCTATTTTGCTCCGACTAATGCTGCCTTTGAAGCATTACTAGCTAGTAGTGAGGAATGGAATAGTCTTGCAGATGTACCTGGAGCTACTCTAGAAGCTGTATTGAAATACCACGTAATAGCAGGAGATAATATCACCTCTAGTGAACTAACAGGTGGTGCTCAGCCCGTAACTTTCGAAGGAAGTACTATTACTATAAACACGACAGACGGAGTAGTAATTACGAATAAAGGTGGCAGAACATCTAAAGTAATACTAGCAGACGTACAAACGAGCAATGATGTAATTCACGCTATTCAAAACGTGATACTACCATTAGATTAAGACTTTTGATTTTAATTAGTTAGTTTTAAGCCAACTGTTTGATGGGTTATCCCTAATTAGAGAGAAAAAAAGAAACCTCTAAATTACCATTAAGCCACCTTCTTCATTTCGCACCTGAACTTCCCAAGTACGGTCTGCAAGTAGAAGTACAGTAGCCAAAAAATTATCATACGGCATACGCTCTCCCCACTCCTTAGGAGAAATAAAGGAAAGTATTTTTTGCCCTTTATTTTCATACAGATGATAGTTCTCTCCTATCTTAGGAGTGAATTTCATTTCGGCTTCATAGATACTATAAGACACCTCTAGGCGAGCCTCTATTTCTCGCACTTGAGACATTATTACATCTGCTTGTTTACGGAGCATACCAATCTGTTGCTGTGCTTGCTTCTGCATAGTCTCCACAGCACTTGCTTTTATTTTGCCCTTGTTTTCTGGTTTTATAACAGGGGAAGACACCGAGAGTGGGATAGGAGAAAATTTCGCTTCTCCTGTATAATATGATTTTTTATCTTTTTCTTCACTCATGGTTAGACTATAAACGCTTTAGTCATTAGAAGGTTCTTAATTTGTAGAGAAGATATCTCGCCATCTCAAGCAGAACTTGGAACCGGCTTCTTCATTGTAAAACAAATTGAGCTCAATATAACTACAAGCTATAATTCACTAAACAAACCATTGACCCAATATACTTGTTATACCCATATGAACAAATTATTCATCTTAGCTCTAATAGCACTGAGCAGCTGCTCACAAAAATCAAAAACCGCTGAAATCAATATGGAATCATCATCAGATATTATCGCAATTAAAAACTTTCACTACTTTACAGTTCCTACTTTAGACGAAAACGGCACTTTAAAAATGGCCGACTATAAAGGTAAAAAAATACTAGTAGTAAATGTAGCTTCTAAATGTGGATTTACATCACAATACGAAGGTCTACAAGAACTCAACACGAATTACGGGGATAAGGTGCAGGTAATAGGTTTCCCGTGTAATCAGTTTATGGGACAAGAGCCCGGTGGTAAAGAAGAAATCGCTGCATTCTGTAGCAAAACATATGGAGTTACTTTCCCTATGAGTACTAAGGTAGATGTAAAAGGTAACGACCAAAATGCTATATACAAATGGCTGACAGAAAAATCTGAAAATCAAGTAGGTGACTACAAGGTAAGTTGGAATTTTAATAAATTTTTAATAGACGAAAATGGGGAACTTATAGCACACTACGACAGTAATGTTAAACCTATGAGCGAAGAGCTTATAGCCGCTATCTCGAAGTAGCTAGTTGTAATAAATAAGAGCTTACACCTTGCTCGAAGGTAATTATTTCACATTTTTCGTATGATGCTAAAACAGTTAGAGGAAGTTTATTTATTCAATAGGTTAATGAAAATGTTAAAATTGAACAAATAAGAGACCCTAGGAGAGTCTGATTAGTTAATCATATATTTGTTAATACTTTGAACAACTAGTTTCAGTTGAACATAATTAACAATATATGAGATATATAATATTAATTTTATTTTCCATTCCATTTATATCCTATTCTCAAAATGTATTTTCGGTTAAGTACTCAAATCAGTCTGAGGTAAAGGTGTATGTAGTTGAATATGAAAATCAATGTGATTTAAA
>DNBZ01000342.1 GCA_003484585.1 Bacteroidota bacterium
GGTGGCACCACGCAAGCAGCTATAGACTCCATGGAAGATAACAATGTAAATACACTCATAAAAGATGCTGCTTATGCTGCATTTCACAGAGCTATAGAGCTAGGTCAAGAAAACCAGTAATACCCTGGACTTAATGTCTCCTTCAGCATATTTAAATAGAGTGTAGAGCTTTACTAGCAAGGATAACCTTAGGTCTTCTAAGATTCTAATCAAACAGTAAATAGTATCATTGCACTTACCAAAACATTTACTAGCTAACCAATGAACATAATTCTCAAAAACATAAAACAACTTATTGGAATCACAGAGAATTCTGATACTATAAAAAAAGGAAAAGCACAAGGTGAAGTAAAAACCTTGGAGAATGCTTATCTGATAGTTAGGAATAATATTATAGAGTCTTTTGGGCCTATGAGTGAGTGCCCAGAACTCAGTATAGACAGTCACGACTGTGCTGGCCGCCTAGTGCTGCCAATGTATGTAGATAGTCATACGCACTTAATATTTGCCGAAAGCAGAAGTGGGGAAATGAAAATGCGACTGCACGGCAAAAGCTACCAAGAAATAGCTGAAGCTGGCGGCGGCATACTCAATAGTGCTGCAAAACTACACGCTATGAGCGAGCAGCAGCTTTATGAAGAAGCTCAGGAACGAATGGGCAACGTGATAAAGCAAGGAACTGGAGCCATAGAAATAAAAAGCGGATATGGCCTAAATATAGAGGACGAAATGAAAATGCTACGTGTGATACGTGTATTGAAATCGCTTTCACCTATTCCTATAAAAGCTACCTTCCTAGGTGCTCATGCATTGCCTACAGCATTTAAAAATAATAAGGATGCCTATATGTATTTGGTGACTAAAGAGATGTTACCTCGTATAGCAGGAGAAGGTTTGGCAGACTATATTGATATTTTTTGTGAGACAGGATACTTTAGTTTAGATGACCTAAAGCAAGTCATAGAAGCCGGAGATAAGTACGGACTGAAAGCAAAGGTTCACGTGAATCAGTTTAGCTCTTTTGGTGCGGTAAAGATGGCATGCGAAATGGGGGCTCTATCTGTAGACCATCTTGAGATAATGAATGAAGACGACTACTCTGCCTTGGCTAGTTCCAATACCATAGCCACAGGATTACCTCTTTGTTCGCTGTTTCTAGATATCCCGTATACTCCAGGAAGACAGCTTATAGATAAAAATATTCCACTTGCCATAGCCAGCGATTTCAATCCTGGTTCCTCACCTAGCAGCAACTTAAACCTTGCTTTTGGACTAGCGTGTAGTCAAATGAAACTGACTCCGGAAGAAGCTTTTAATGCTTTGACTTATAATGCAGCTTTCGCTATGGAAGTACAAAACGAAGTAGGAAGTATACAAGTAGGCAAAAAAGCAAATCTAATAGTCACTAAACCTGCCAATGGATTAGAAGATATTCCGTATTGGTTTGGCGATAGTATGATAGGTAGTGTGGTAGTTTAGTACTCCCACACTTGCACCTTTTTTCACATAGAAGCAAAGCTTCAGTCTATTTCTTAGTACGCTCTAGCAGTACTTCCCTGCATGTAATAAACGTAACTTCTATTAACTACCTGATTGCCTCCTGGCGTAGGATAGTTTCCTGAGAAGTACCAATCACCTAGATGATTAGGACATGAAGCGTGCAATCCTGCAATAGTTTGATAGACTATTTCTACTTTCGCTTTCATCCCTTCGGGAGTTACTAGTCTGCCTATCTCCGCTTCTATTTCCTTATCCGTATACCGATCATAAAGCATCTTTACTTTGTTCTCCATTTCGGCCACGGGTTTCAGCAACTCTGCTTCACAAGCAGCAAAAACTACTTGCATAAACTGCAGATCTCCTTCTTTTTCTAAAAGACTTTTTACTGCTTGAAAAGCAATAAACTCATTCATACGGCTCATGTCTATCCCATAGCAATCAGGATACTTTATAATAGGTGCACTGGATGCTACAATTATTTTTTTAGGGCCTAGTCTGTCTAGTATACGAAGGATACTCTTTTTGAGTGTAGTGCCACGCACTATACTATCATCTACTACTACTAAGGTATCCGTAGGTTTCACCACTTCATAAGTGACGTCGTATCCATTTCCTACTAGCTCATCTCTTCCTTCGTCTTGTGCTATGAATGTACGTATTTTAGCATCTTTCAGAAGCAACTTCTCTCTGCGTATTTTCACAGAAAGCAGTTTGTCTATTTCCGAGGCTTTGGCTACTCCACCTAGCTTTAATAACTGCTCACGTTTCCACTTATCTAGATACTTATATACTCCATCTATAAGTCCATAGTAGGATGTAGCTGCAGTATTAGGTATGTATGAAAATACCGTAGATCGAATATCAAAATCCAGTCTTTTCAGTATTTCTCTAGATAATTTTCTTCCTAGTTGTTTTCGCTCTTCGTGTATCTTACCATCAGTTCCTCTAGAGAAATAGATTCGCTCAAAACTACATGATAAACGTTCTTGAGGTTCTAAGATTTGCTTCTCTTCAAAGCTCCCGTCTCTTTTAACGATAAGTGCATTCCCAGGTTTTACTTCCTTCAAATCTCCCATCTGCAGGTCAAAAGCTGTCTGTATAGCTGGTCGCTCACTTGCTACTACTATTACTTCATCATTAGACCAATAGTAGTTAGGACGAATACCATTAGGATCTCGCATTACGAATGCATTACCATCAC